>JBEDKU010000442.1:0-8810 GCA_041172045.1 Verrucomicrobiota bacterium
GCCCCTGGATCGCGGAAACCACCGCGCCCCTCAAGTCCTTGGCCACCGGCAGCGTCGCCTTCAGTTCCGCATATCGAGAATGCAGGCCCGAGCGCTCCTCCAGAAAGTCCGCCAACAACGCGTCTCCGTCGCCAGACGGAGCGTGCGGATCGCGCGCCGCGAGTTTCGTCACCTCGGGAGTGGCGACATTTTTTCCGCCTCCCCCCATCGCCAGCCGGAACGTCCCGTAGCCCGCGCCCAACGCGAGCAGATGAGTCACCAACAGGATTTGGGTGGTCCGGGTCATGGCTGGAAATCCACCGGAACCATCCGACGGCTTCAATCAACCCGACATGTAAACTTTTCCCAAGCTGGGTGGAAACCTTTAATTCAGTCATCACTGCATTCCGGACATCCGCATTGACGACCCGCCCGGCCTGCCCAAACTCTCCGACATGATAGCGAGACTGCGCGGCAAGGTGATCGAAGCGTATCCGAACCGGTTGGTGGTGGATGTGCACGGGGTGGGCTATGAGGTTTTCATCCCGCTCTCCACCTTCGACCGGCTGCACGCGGCGGAGGGGCTGGAGGTGGATTTGCGCACGCATCTGCATTTCAGCCAGCTCGGGCAGAAGCTCTTCGGTTTCGCGAGCGAGGAGGAGCGGGACGTGTTCCTGCTGCTCATCGACCGGGTGAGCGGCGTGGGGCCGACGATGGCGGTGTCGGTGCTCAGCGGGATGGACGTGACGCGCTTCAAACAGGCGGTGGTGGCGGGCGACATCGCCGGGCTGTCGAAACTCAAGGGCGTGGGCAAGAAAACGGCCGAGCGCATCGTGCTGGAGCTCAAGGACAAGGTGGGGGTCACCGAAACCTGGCAGGATGCGGCGACCGGCCAGGTGAGCGCCGGAGCGGCGGATGCGGAGCTGGCGTTGATCGCGCTGGGCTACAAACAGGTGGACGCGCGCAAGGCGGTGCGCAAACTGCTGGACGCCGATCCCGCCGCACCCACCGAAGCACTGGTCCGCGGGGCTTTGCGAGCTCTGCAAGGGTGAGCTTGCGGCACCGGCGGGCTTGTCGGATGAACCGCCATCGGTCATTTTGATTCTTGCCACCCGAGTTTTGCCAAAACAACCTCTCACGCCGCCTGGGTGAAAGTTCCATCAGGCAAACCCAAGTATCCCACCATCATGTCTTTTTCTTCCGTGAACGAAAATATCGGCCGTCATCGCTGGACGATTTGCGCGCTGGTCTTCGCCGCCACCACCGTCAACTACCTCGACCGGAACGTGCTCGGCCTGCTCAAGAAAACCCTCTCGGACGACGGGGTGTTCGGTCTCGTAAAGGCGGACCAAGAGCTGAACTACTCCACGGTCGTCATCTGCTTCCAGATCGCTTATGCGCTGGGCATGTTGCTGGCCGGTCGCATCATCGACCGGGTGGGGACGAAAAAAGGCTACGCTTATTCGCTCATCGGTTGGAGCGTCGCCGCCATCGGCCATGCGTTCGGTCACCATACCTGGAGTTTCGGCATGTGGCGCGCCGCACTCGGGGTCACGGAAGCGGGAAATTTCCCGGCGGCTAACAAGGCGATCGCCGAATGGTTCCCGAAAAAGGAACGTGCGCTGGCGACCGGACTTTACAACTCAGGAGCCAACGTCGGTGCCATCGTCGCACCACTGTGCGTGCCGTGGATCGCAGGCCATTGGGGTTGGGAATGGGCGTTCATCCTCACCGGCGCGGTCGGTCTGCTCTGGCTCGCGTTCTGGTACACCATGTACGAGTCGCCGGCGAACAAGCTGGCAAGCGGCAAACTCTCGCAGGCAGAATACGATTTCATCCACAGCGACATCGACGAACAGGAAGCCGAGAGAGCGGATGTCGCGAAGGAAAATGTCCCTTGGCTTCGTCTTCTCACGTTCCGGCAGACGTGGGCGTTTGTCATCGGCAAGTTCCTCACCGACCCGATCTGGTGGTTCTTCCTGTTCTGGCTGCCTTCCTTCCTTGAAGGCGAAAACGCCCGCAAAGCCCAGGAATATCTCGCCGCGAATCCCACGTTCGCGGGCGACAAAGCCGACATCCCCGGCGTCATCAGCTGGCCCTTCGCTGTCGCGATCGTCTATACGGTCTCCACCTTCGGCTCGATTTTCGGTGGCTGGCTGCCCAAAAAATTCATCAACAGCGGCATGGACGCCAACAAGGCCCGCAAGCTCGCGATGTTCATCTTCGCCCTGTTCCCGCTGACCGTATTGATGGCGTCGAAGCTGGGCGCGATCAACACCTGGTATGCCGTGGCCACCATCGCCATCGCCTGCGCGGCTCACGCCGCCTGGTCGGCTAACATTTTCACCACCGTTTCCGACATGTTCCCGAAAAAAGCGGTCGCCTCCGTCACCGGCATCGGCGGCATGGCTGGGGCCGTTGGAGGAATCCTCATCGCGCGGGCGGCGGGACTTCTGCTCAAACACTACACCGCGCTGGGCAAAGTGGAGGTCGGCTACGGCATCCTCTTCGTGATCTGCGGCTCGGCTTACGTCACCGCCTGGATCATCATGAACCTGCTGGTGCCCAAGTTCAAAAAGATCGTGCTCTGAGCGGGATCATCCGCCTAACCGCTGATGGATCCGGGCCACCGCCCACGCGGCGTGCTCGGCGATCAGCGGGTCCGCATCCGCCGCGGCTTTTTCCAGCGCGGGCAGATCTTCCAGAGTGCCGGTGTTTCCCAACGCCACGCAGACGTTTCTCAAAAACCTGGGCCGCTTGATGCGCTTGATCGGCGACTTGGCGAACAGCACGCGGAATCCGTCGTCATCGAGATCAAGGAAATCCCGCAGGCGTTTTTTAAAAACCGTCGCCCGCGCGTGGAAAGTCAGCTCCCGCGATTCCACGGCGAAGCGGTTCCACGGGCAGGCGTCCAGGCAATCGTCACAGCCGTAGATCCGGTCGCCCATCGCGACGCGGAACTCCTCGGGAATCGACCCCTTGTGTTCGATCGTTAGATACGACACACAGCGCCGCGCGTCCACCCGCCGCGGCGCGGTGATCGCCTGCGTGGGACAGGCGGTGATGCAGGCGGTGCATTTTCCGCAGTGATCGCCGAAGGGCGTGTCTGTAGCTAGATCGAGCGTCGTCAGCAACTCCGCGAGAAAAAACCACGCGCCGAGGTGGCGATGGATCTGCACGGTGGATTTTCCGTTCCAGCCGAGACCGGCGTCGCTCGCGAAGTCGCGTTCCAGCACCGGACCGGTATCCACGTAGAAACGCTGGGTGCCGCCGAGGGTTTGTAATTTCCCATCAAACTCCCGCAGCCGTTTCTCGATCAAATCGTGATAATCCTCGTTCCAGGCATAACGCGCGATTCGATAGCCGCCCTCGTGCCCATCGGCAAACGGAGTTCCCCCCGGATAGTAATTCAGCGCCAGACAAATGATTGATTTGCAACCCGGCAAAACCTCGCGCGGATCACAGCGCCGCTCTGGCGTGCGCTCCAGCCACGCCATTTCCCCGTGTTTGCCTTCCGCGATCCAGTCCCGGAAAAGGTCCGCGTGGCTCGCCTCCTTGGCCGCCGCGATCCGGCAGTCATCGAATCCAAGCTCCGCCGCCCACGCTTTGATTTGTCCCACCATCGCGCTCACAAGTGGCCGGTGAAGAAGTAGCGCGCGCTCTCAAGAATCCCAGTCGCCAGCTCTTTGCAATCCAGGCCGGCCGTCTCGACTTTCAGATGCGCGGTGTCCTCATAGAGCGGCTTGCGCGTCGCTAACAGGGCCTCGACTCGCGCGGCGGGATCATCCGTGTGAAGCAGCGGCCGGTCGCGGTTCTTCGAGGTCCGGTCCAGGATCACCTCCGTCGGCGCGTGCAGCCACACCACATACCCGAGATGCCGCAGCAAGGCCCGGTTCTCCTCGCGACCGATCACACCACCGCCCGTGGAAATAATCCGGCGCGGGCCTGTCGGATCGGTGAGTTCCTCCAGCAAGCGGGTCTCCATTTCCCGGAACGCCTCCTCCCCGGCCTCCGCGAAAATCGCGGTGATCGGTTTTCCCGCCCGCTGTTCGATCACCTGGTCCATGTCCACCAGCGGATAGCCCAGCCGATGATGAAGCTCGCGCCCCACCGTCGATTTCCCACTCCCCATGAAGCCGATGAGAACGATGTTCTTCGGCGGGGTTTGCAATTCGTTCATGCGCGCACCCTAGCGTGCCTATCCCGCGGGAATAAACCGTAAAAGCCGGATGGGGTGGGATTTTGAATCCACCGCCCGCCCCGGAACCCTGCCGACTGATCGCTTCGATCCCGGAAGTTGGTATGACCCGTGCTTAAATCAGTGTGAACAAACGGTAAAAACTTCATACCGAAAGCTTCGCCAACCCCAATCCACCGCCGCCATGAAATCGATACCCCGTCTCGCCTCCGCCACGCTCGGACTGCTCGCCCTGTGCGGGTTTGCCAACGCCGAACCCTTGAAAATCGCCTATTCCGACTGGCCCGGCTGGGTCGCCTGGGAGATCGGCGTGCAAAAAGGCTGGTTCAAGGAAGCCGGCGTGGACGTGGAGTTCCAGTGGTTTGACTATGTGCCTTCCATGGACGCTTACGTCTCCGGCAAGGTGGACGCCGTCTGCATGACCAATGGCGACGCGCTCGTCACCGGCGCGACCGGCAAGCCATCCGTAGGCATCATCATCAACGACTTTTCCAACGGCAACGACATGATCGTCGCCGCACCGGGCATCAAATCGATGAAGGACATGAAGGGTAAAAAGGTCGGCTTGGAAGAAGGTTTCGTGTCCCACCTGCTGCTGCTCACCGGGCTGGAAAAGGCCGGTCTCAAGGCGGAAGACGTCACCATCGTCAACACGCCGACCAATGAAACGCCGCAAGTACTGGCGTCGAAGGCGGTCGATGCGATCGGCGCCTGGCAGCCTAACTCCGGTCAGGCTCTCAAGGTGCTGCCCGGCTCCAAGCCGGTCTTCACCTCCGCCGACGCGCCCGGCATCATCTACGATCTTCTCTACGTCTCGCCGGAAAGCCTCGAGAAGCGCAAGGACGACTGGGCCAAGGTAACCAAGGTCTGGTATCGCATCGCCGACTACATCCACAGCGAGGAAAATCTCGACGACGTGCTCAAGATTCTATCCGCCCGGGTGAAGATCACTCCCGAGGAATACGAACCATTCCTCAAGGGGACCTACATCCTCACTCTGGACGAGGCTCTCAAGCGATGGGGCACCGCGGATGGACTTGGAACGGTTTACGGCTCGTCCAAAGTCGTCAACGATTTCAATTTGAAGTTCAAGGTCTACGAGAAGAGCCAGGACATCACCAAGTATCTAGACCCCTCGTTCATCAAGGCCCTCGCGGAAAAGAAATCCGAGTAACGCGGCGACTGGAACCACCTCACTGAACCAGCATCCCGCACCTCCGGTTTCTCTAATGGCAAGCTCCGACATCTTCAGAAACTGGTTCCTGATCCGCCGGGATCTCCCACAATCCCGGCGGATCATCCTCACCTGCGTTTCGTTCCTGCTACCCATCGCGGTGTGGTGCGTCGTCTCCTACGTGCCGTGGATCTGGCATCCGGATGTGAAGATCGAACTCTCCGCCGAGCGCGAGGGCGTCACCACGGTGTTCACTGCGGGAGATCACGTGAGTCGGGCTTTTTTTCCCGAGTTCGTCGAGGCGGTGAGAAAGGACAACGCCGTCGTCATGGCCGCGCGCAGTTCCGGCACCGCGGAGCCGGGAGCCAAGCGGAAAAACCAAAAACTCCTCCGCCAGCTCGCCCCGCTCGCCGTCTCCCATGACTGGCTGCCCTACACGGAAGCCCAGAACGACGCCGTGCTCTACACCCTTTGGCGGGACATCGCCACCGGCGCCAAGACCACCAGCAAGCCCTCGCTCACTCCGGAGAATCTGGAAATCGTCCGTCAGAACTGGACGCTTCTATCCGCCGCCTCGCCGGAGTTCTCTTACAAGACACTGCCGGATGAATCACTGCTGAAACTGATCCCGCAGGGCAGGCCGGCGAATCCGATCTACCTACCAGCTCCCGACGAGGTCGTCCGCACCGGCTACCGGGATTTCACCGCCAAGGTCCCCGCCGGTGAGCTCACCATGGGCCAGCGCTACAAGCGGTCGCTGCAGGTGATCTTCCTCGGCTTCTTCTGGGCCTGCGTCGTTGGCATCCCCATCGGCATCCTCTGCGGCGTCTTTGATTTTTTCTCGAAACTCTTCGAGCCCTTCGTCGATTTCTTCCGCTACATGCCGGCCCCCACCTTCAGCACGCTGCTGGTCGCGGTTTTGTTAGCCGGGGACGCGCCCAAGATCGCGCTCGTCTTCATCGGCACCGTTTTCCAAATGATCCTCGTCGTTTCGAAAACCACCCGCCTGCTTGATCCATCATTGCTGGAAGCCGCGCAGACACTCGGGGCCAAGCCTCGCCAGTTGGTCACCCACGTCGTCATCCCGGGTATTTTGCCGAATCTCTACAACGACCTCCGCATCCTCCTCGGCTGGGCCTGGACCTGGCTCGTCATTGCCGAGCTCATCGGCGTCAAGAGCGGCCTAACGGAGTTCATCGAGACCCAGGGACGCTTCCGGAACTTCGACCGCGTGTTTCCCGTCATCATCCTCATCGGCGTCACCGGCTTCGTGATGGATCAGTTCCTCTCCTGGCTGCACGGCATCTTCTTCCCATGGGCCGGCACCTCCGGCCCGCTCTCCCGCGGCATCGTCAGCGCCTTGAAATGGCCGGTGCAGGCGATCTCACGAAAAATCCCCGCCCAGCCATGACCGCCGATCCCACACTCCCCGACTATCGGGAACAAACACCCGAGGTGGCGGCACGCTTCGAGCGCCTGCTCCAGCGCCCGGTCGCGCTGGAAGTCAGCGGCCTCACCAAGCGCTTCGAGTCGTCGCGCAATGTCGTCACCGCGCTCGATAACGTCTCATTCTCCGTTCACAAGCGCGAGTTGCTCAGTGTCATCGGCCCGTCCGGCTGCGGGAAATCCACTCTTGTTAGAATTCTCGCCGGCCTGGAGACTCCCACCTCCGGCGAGCTCCGCGTCTATGGAGAACCCGTCTCCGGTCCCGGCCCGGACCGCGGCATGGTGTTCCAGGGCTACACGCTCTTCCCCTGGCGCACGGTGAAGGAAAACGTCATGTTCGGCCCGCGCATGGCCGGAACGTCCGCCTTCAGCGCCGAGTCGCAGGCCCGCGAATGGATCGAACTCGTCGGCCTCTCGAAATTCGAAAACGCCTATCCGCACCAGCTCTCCGGCGGCATGAAGCAGCGCGTCGCCATCGCCCGCGCCCTGGCCAACCAGCCGCGCGTGCTTTTCATGGACGAGCCGTTCGGCGCGCTCGACGCCCAGACGCGCTGCCAGATGCAGTCGTATCTGTTGGAAATCTGGAAGAACGTGGACATCACCATCGTCTTCATCACCCACGACCTCGACGAAGCGGTCTTCCTATCCGACCGCATCCTCGTGCTCGACGCCAACCCCGGACGCGTCCGCGAGGTGGTCCAGGTGCCGGTCCCCCGCCCCAGAATCCCCGAGCAGCTTTTCCACCCGTCCTTCATGGCCGTCCGCCAGCACATCGACCGGCTGATCCACCCGCCCGGCCAGGAACAAAAGGAAGCTCCCGTCCTGCGCCACGCCATTTCAGACCCGGACGTCGTCTGAACCTTCTTCCCCACCATCGCCCTTTCACACACCCATCACTTCACACTTATTCACCAAATCGTATGAACCAAGAACAGATCCGCGACATGCGCGATGACCTCAAAACCCAAGGAGTCAAATATTGCATCGGCGCATTTGTCGATATCCACGGCGTCCCCAAGGGAAAATTCGTGCCCATCGATCACTTCGAAGACTTCGCCGCTGGCAGCGAACTCTATACCGGTTACGCGTTGGACGGCGTCGGCCAACGCCCTAACGACGACGAAATCGCCTCACTTCCCGATCTCACCCGCGGCTGCGTCCTGCCATGGAACAAGGAAGTCGCCTGGTTCCCGGCCGACAACACGTTCAAAGGCGCACCCTACGAAGTCTCCACCCGCGTCGCCCTCAAGAAGCAACTCGCCGCCGCCGCGGAAATGGGCTTCGGCATGAATCTCGGCATCGAGTGCGAGCTCTACGTCGTCAAACTCGCGGACGACGGCAGCCTGCAGATCCCCAATCCCGACGACGACCTCGTCAAGGCCTGTTACGACGTGAAGCGCTTCATGGACCGCTACACCTGGCTCGATAAAATGGCCACCGGCATCAACGGCCTCGGCTGGGATCTCTACTCGCTCGACCACGAGGACGCCAACTCCCAGTTCGAGTTCGATTTCAAATACGCCGACGCCCTCACCATGTGCGACCGCTACGTCTTCTTCCGCCTCATGGCGAAACACTACGCCGCCGAGGAAGGATTGTTAGCCACCTTCATGCCCAAGCCCTTCGCCAACCGCACCGGCAGCGGCGCGCACTTTAATATGTCTCTTTATGATCTGGCGGACGGCTCCAACCTTTTCAAATGCCCCCATGCCGAAGACCCGCGCGGCCTTGGCGTCAGCAAGACCGCCTATCAATTCATCGCCGGCGTCCTCAAACACGGTCCCGCCCTCTGCGCCGCCTTCGCCCCGACCGTGAATTCCTACAAGCGCCTCGTGCGCAAGGGCCTCATGTCGTACTACTCGTGGGCGCCTGTCTTCAACAGCTACGGCCGCAACAACCGCACCAACTCCGTGCGCGTTCCCATGGCCGGCGGCCGCTTCGAGAGCCGCAACGCGGACGCCGCCTGCAACCCGTATCTCGCCGCCACCCTGATGCTCGCCGCCGGCCTCGAAG
>JBEDKU010000443.1:0-6339 GCA_041172045.1 Verrucomicrobiota bacterium
GGATATTCTTGGGGACGAATTCAACGTGGATCTGGTCATCCCAAGCCAGGCCCAGACAGGCCGCCCAGTGGCCGTTGGTGGCGGTGCCGTCCAAGGCGTAGCCGCCCGCCAGGTTGTCGCAATCGAAACCGATGCCGTCGCCCCGCCAGCCCGGGATGGCGTCGATGGTGGACGTGAGATTGGTATTCACATAAATATCCCAGAACGTCCGGCCTCCCAGATCCTGCTGATAGGTCCGATCTGGATTGATGTAGGTGGAAAACATTTTCACCTCCCCGGGCAGCAGGGTGACCGTGGTGGACCCGGGAACGCCGGATGCGTTTTTCGCCTTCAGGTTCATCCCGAAGATCTTGTTCTGGGCGCCATTGTAATTGTTCGGAGTGCCCCCGTACATGGTTTCGAGCGGCACGAAGTCGTTGGATTGCGCCACCCCGTTGCGGAAAACCTTCATGGAGAAGGGCACGTGGAGGAACTCCACCCGCACGCCGGTGAACCGGAGCGCGACGTTGTAGGGATTGTGCAGGGTGACGATCGGGGTGTATAACAAGTGCAGGTCGTAATCGTATTTCGTGGGACGGAAGTGCGCGTCCTGCGGGCCATGCATGCTGGCCGCCTTCTGTGCGGTGGTGAGCGGCCCGGACACGGCCGGGGGCAGGTTCGGGTAGAGGTCGCGGCCTACCAGGCTGAAGAGCACCTGGACCTTGGCGATGGTGGGCAACATCACCACGCCCGGGGGCGGCGCGGGGTTGACCGTGGTGGTCAGGGTCGTCGTGCCCGCGGTAGTCGCGGCGGCCCAGCCTTGCGGGGCCTGAGCCTTGAGCACCGGCAATCCGGCCGACGAGATGAGCCGGTTGGAGTCGCGGTAGATCTGGGAGAACTGCTGGAAGGACTCCCAGCGGGGATCGGAGGGCGCGCTGGCCGCGGTCATGCCGAGACGGGAGGCATACACCCCCGCTCCCGCGTAAGGAGCGGCCAGCGTGACCGGATTGGTCAGCAGGTTGAGATCCTCCTTGAGCCCGCCCGAAGCCGTATCGGTGAACAGGCCGACGGATGAGGAGGTCACGTCATGAGCCAGAGACTTGAGCGCGTCACCCGTCCCGGCCGCGAGCTTGTCGGCGGCGAGCCCTAAATTGAGCCGGGTGATGCCCTTTTCGATGGTGGTGAATCCGTTCGAGCCGTATGCGAAGAACGATCTATCGAGCTTTTCGAGGGGTCTTTGGGTTTTGTCGAGAGCCGCTGGAATTGACGCCGTGTTCGGGCGCTGGCCGGAGCCCAGTTGCGCGGTCTGCATGCCCTTGGTGGTGGCATCGTCGATATAAGGAGTATTGATCCGGACCTTGACGCCCTCGTCCATCACCGCCCATGCGAAGGCACCGCGCGAGGTCGAGGTGGGGACCTTGGCGGCTGTCACGAGATCGGCCGCCGTCGCGGCGGTGCCGAGCGAACCCTTGCCCCAGAGAGTCGCGGGACCCGCGGGCGCGGTTTTCGCGAAACCGATCTGGTTGGATGCGATGCCATCGATGCTCGAAGCCAACCAGCCGACGAATTTCTTGTCGCGTTCGGTTTTTTCATAGTCCGACGGGGAGGGCGGGCTGGTTGCCTTGATGTCCCAGGATTTCCACACGCCGGTGAGTCGCGGATTGGCGGTGTTCTGGGGATCCACATCGGCCCGCGCGGTGATGCGTTGATCGGGGCCGGCATTTTTCTGGAGTTCTCCGATCGCCAGCATCAAGGCCATCCGGGCGTTCGCGCGAGCCGTCGCCATAGCTCCCGATTGGCCGGATGAGCGAAGTGAAATGCTGGACAAAGTGAGCAGCCCCACCGCGATCACCGTCAGCAGGATCATGAGGGAAAGGGTGACGATCAGGGCGAATCCACGGTCTCGGAACCGGCGGGGAGATTTCCCAAGAAATGGAGCAAGACGACTGGGTTTGATTTTCATGGATTTTTGAGAAACGAGCCGACGACTACGAAGCGCGATTCAATGACTGGGCCACATGGCACGGAGCCCTTCGGCATCTTGGCGGACATCCACCAAGTGCGGTGTCACCTCAGGCTACGCCAAACGTGTTGGCGAAGAGCCCCCACCGCAACACGGGAGTCATTCACCGCCCAGATTCACGGCAAATTGTTTGGACAAATGTCATGCTGCCGGACGGAACGCAGCCCGTGGCGTCACGTGGTGAATAGGTCGGGAGAGGGGGCTTCACGCGCTCGGCAATAGAATCGTGATCCCCAAAATCCCGAGAGTCGTCGATTGCTCCGGATCCGAGGTGATTTCGATATGGGTGATTTTCTTGTCCGGCGCGGGATTGATCCACTCCAAGGTGTAGAGGCTCACATGGCGCCCGGTAGCGGCAGGGTGGTTTTCATTGGTCAAGGGAGCCATTCGCGCGTGAGGAAAGTCGCAGGGTGGAAAATCGGGCCACCAGTCCTGGATGTTGGCTTGGGCGATCTCCACGGCATCGTATCCGGTCTGCGGGATCCCCAGCGCCACCATCGGCACCTCAGCCACCCACCGCTTGCCTGCAAAGAACGTATACGTGGCGAACTGCTTCAAATACTTGCCGTAGCCGCACCCGTGCAGGACGTAGATTGCCGCCACGGGCGAGTGGAGCTCGATACGGACGCTGGATCGTAGTGGCTGACCGTTGCCCATCTTGTTGCTTAACGACTTGAGAACGATAGCACCACAATCGGAGCGATGATTTCCGCCGCGGATCTGAAAAGGCACGCCATGAAACACTTGGCGGCCGGGATCTAACTGAGTCAAGGGCTGATCCCCCAGCCAACCTCGTCGGAAACGCAGGGGGCGATTGACGTGGTCCGCCAGATCAATCATCTGAAACCGTGAATCAGGTTGATTTCGGGTGGCGTCATAAGCGCGATACCTCGCCATTGTGATATTGTTTTCTCCGTTCGCGAACAACTGGGGCGGATTTGACAAATCCCCTCGGGGATTGGGGCGCTCCATGGGCGGATAGACCCTGGAGTCAGGATTTTCCGCAAACGAGTCCCTCTCCACCAGATGCGGTAGGATGCAGACCTCCGCCGGAGGTGGAAGAACTCCGAGTTCGCGTTTTTTCCGCAACGCCCGCTGGACGAGAAAGAAAGCCGCTTCGTGAAACAAATTGATATCGAAGGCAGGGGCGCCCACTGCTGGAACCGAAAAATGCAGCCGCTGGAAGTCCCCGGTGCTGGCCACGGTGAGCCGGGAAGGGACCTCGATTCCCTGATGGTGGAGGGCATCGAGCAATTGCTGGATCGGAAGGTCGTTGATGTTCAGTACCACCAGTGCGGTGACTTCCTTCCAATCCTTGGCCAGGCGCCGCGCGAGGTCGATGGAATCCTCCTTGAGCAGCCTGTATCCGTTCGAGTAAACCAGCCGTTCGCTCGAACTCTCCAACTGGAACTTTTTGCACAACTGCACCCATTCCTTTTTCATCTCGCCCGAAGCCGGAATCCAAGGCGGCAGGGTAAGAAACGCCATCTCCCTGTGACCAAGCTCGAAAAGCCGCTCGAAGATCAACTCCATGCCGCCGCTGACGTCACTCACCACCGAGGAGGCCCCGTTGGCACGCCGATCCACACACACCACGGGAATCCCCGCTTGGACCAATCGGGAGATCTCCGCTTGCCAAACGGAAACATCCTCACCCAAAGGGGTTGCAAAGATCACGCTCTCGACTTTCGGAGCCTTCAAGGTGCTGAGTTGACTGGTGGACGCATCAACGACCTGCCAGGCATGTACCCTCAAATCGATGTCGAGATCCCGGGCAATTTTTTCGTAAAAGTCGAGCCGCCCCGAGTCCTCCGAGATGACCAGGTCGCAGGAACTCCGCCCGGGATTGGTCCGCTCCTTTTGATCCCGCCGGAAAAACAGCTTGTAGCCTTTCCGCTCCACGAGTCCCTCGGCGATCAACCTGGCCACCGCACGATTCACCGCATAGTGCTGCAGGCCCAACTCCCGCGCCATGGCCCTTTCCGACGGAAGCCGTCCGCCAACACTTACAGGTGAAGCGTCCAGCCACGCCCTCAGTAGGCCATCCGCGTCGTTCACCTTCTTCCCAATGCTCACGACTCAATGTTTCAACAACCGCCATCGGAAGTCAAAAATCAATTTGAAGACGACCTGCCGCAGCCCCCATCCCATGGTTTTTTGTCCAAACAATTTCACGTGAATCCGGGCTCCGGGCCATTCGCGCATTGAGCCCGGAAAGTTTGCGACAGAGCTTTCCGGACACGAAGCGGATTTGGAACTGATGCAGGGCTCCCGGAAACTCAACAAACCCTTTTTTTTGCCATCGGCGACCCACTGGGTTTGCTCTCGCCCGGTCGCCCTGCCATGTCCCAATCTGGAGATCCAATGAAAACCCTTTTCCGCATCCTGATGGTTTGCTGCGTTTCCAGCATCCCGGTTTCCGCCGTCGAGCAGGTGTTCGACATCCCACACGAGCTGTCTGGCAGCGTCTGGCCCGCGTCGTGGATTGCTCCCATCGACGCACCTCCTCACGATTACGGGGTATTCGCTTTCCGCAAGTCGTTCGACCTCGCGGAAAAGCCGACGCGCTTTGTGATCCACCTCACGGCGGACAACCGCTACCGGCTCTTTGTGAATGGCCAGGCGGTCACGATCGGGCCGGCACGAGGAGATCTCATGCACTGGTGTTTCGAATCGATCGATATCGCCTCATTGTTGAAGGCGGGTGCCAACCACATCGCCGCGCAGGTGTGGAACTTCGGGATTTACGCCCCCCATGCGCAGTTTTCCCGCCGCACGGGATTGCTGGTGCAGGGAGACGGCCCCCTTGAGTCCGTGGTGGACACCAACGCCACCTGGCAGGTGAGGCAGGATCCATCCTTCTCACCTCTTCCGCTCGACATGGCCAAGCTGGGCACCTTCATCACCTCCGGGCACGGGAATCGCATCGAGGCGGCCAAAGCGCTCAAAGGCTGGCAGGAGGAAAACCAGGACACCGGCGGCTGGTCCAAGGTCGAGCTGGTGAGTCCGGGTTTCCCCTGGGGCACCGGCACCCAGGGCGATTGGCTGTTAGTCCCGCGCATGATTCCACTGATGGAGGACACTCCCCAAACTTTTACCGCGGTGCGTCGGGCGGACGGAGTCAAGGTTTCTCCCGAGTTCATCGACGGCACGTCCCCCATCGTGATCGCCCCCGGGCAGAAAGTGTCACTGCTTCTGGATCAGGGAAAACTGACCACCGCCTATCCGGAAATGCTCGTCAGCGGAGGCAAGGGGGCCAAGCTGCGGGTCACCTATGCCGAATCGCTCTACAAGGCTGAAAAGGGTGGCGACAAGGGCAACCGCAACGAGATCGAAGGCAAAGTGATCCGCGGACTCGTGGATGAATTCATCCCCGACGGACAGGGCGAGTTTTTGTTCCGGCCGCTGCGTTTCCGCACCTTCCGCTATGTGCAGGTGGAGATCGAGACCGGCAGTGAACCGCTCACGATCCTGCGCTACTCCAGCCGCTTCACCGCCTACCCCTTGCAGCTCAAGGCGACTTTTGAAACCGGGGAAAAACGATTGGACAACATCTGGCAGGTCGGCTGGCACACACAGCGACTTTGCGCCAACGACATCTTCTACGACTGCCCCTACTATGAGCAAATGATGTACGTGGGCGACACCCGCATCCAAGCGCTGATCACCCATTACATGAGCGGCGACGACCGGCTCATGCGCAAGGCGATCGACCTGTTTGACAACAGCCGCGTCTCCGAAGGGCTCACCCAGAGCAGCTATCCCAGCCGCGTGCCCCAGTTCATCCCGCCCTATTCGTTGTCGTGGGTCCAGATGCTGAACGACTACTTGCTGGTCAATGGCGATGAAGCCTATGTCCGCGGCAAACTCAATGCGGTGCGCTCGATCCTCGAGTGGTATCAGACTCAAACGGATCCTGCGACCGGCCTCTACACCGCGAAGAGCTGGTGGAATTTCGTCGATTGGCCGAACGAGTGGCCGTGGGACGACGCGACCCGCATCGGCGGAGTCCCCAGCAGGGACAAGGACGGTGTGTCATCCATCCTCAACCTGCAATGGGTGCTCGCCCTGCGCGATGCCGCCACGCTCTACCGCCATTTTGACCGGGAAAGCGACGCCGCCCTAGCCGACAAGACCGCTGACAACGTATTGCGTCAGATTTTCCAACGCTGCTGGGACCCGAAGCGCGGACTCTTGGCCGACAACCCGGAGCGAAAGAACTTCAGCCAGCACGCCAACGTGCTGCTGGTGCTGGCCGATCCCGGCGGCCATCTGGGATACGTTCCCCCAAAACTCATGGAACAAGTGCTGGCAGATTCCAGCCTCGTCCAATGCAC
>JBEDKU010000444.1:0-3855 GCA_041172045.1 Verrucomicrobiota bacterium
TTCGATGCTTGTTTCACTCATTTCCATGGATGGCGCCATGGTGTCCTCATTTATGAGGCAACGGGACTCTCACCTGCGATCGGGAAAATCTTTTCGGTGTCCGCTTCAATGAGGCAACACGCAAACTCTTTCCTGTTCAAAGTCTTTATTGCACTTTCCCTGACCATCCGCAGACTCCCGGCATGGAGCTCGACCTTCTGGACATTCAATTCGACCTTCGACACATCAAACCTAGGGAACTCGAAGAGGCCTTCGAGGACCCTTTTTCCGTGCGCTTCCTGCCTGACAACGAACGCGCCGACGGTGCCTCGCGTTATTACGCGCTGGGCCGCACGGTGGCGGACCGCTACCTATTCATGTCCTTCCGTACCGACGGCAAGGCCACCCGCGTGGTCGCCGCCCGCGAAATGTCCGATACCGAGCAAAAATTCTACGACCGGAAATATGCGGAATTCCGCTAAGATTCATTTTACCCGACCATGACCGCAATCACCCGCTGGAGCGAAATCCCCGAGTTTGCCGATGAGGCGGCCGAAGCCCGATTCTGGGAGAACCATGAACTCGACGGCCGGCTGATGGCCTCCTCCGTCCACACAGCAGACTCGCGCGAGTCCACCACCATCACGCTGCGCTTCGACCCTCGGATGCTTTCGCGCATCAAGCGCATCGCCCGCGGACGCTTCCTCAACTACCAGTCAATGATGAAGCAGTGGCTGGCCGAGCGGCTTGAAGAGGAAATGCGCAAGCTCTGAGCATGCCGAGAATGCCCAGGAATCCGAAGTTCTGGCTCACCGGATTCCTGCTTTGGTTCGGCGTGTTATGGGGACTCTCCTCGTTCCGAATCCCCGGCGAAGGGGTCCCACCGGTTCCGCATTTCGACAAGGTCGTGCATTTCGGTTATTTCTTCGGCGGCACTGCCTGCTGTGCGCATGGCTTTACCGGCGCGGACCGGAGCGGACGGATTGGGCGAAACTCATCACCACCGCGGTCGTCGTGGTCGCGCTGATCGGTGCGCTGGACGAGTATCACCAGAGCTTCACCCCCGGCCGCAGTGGCAATGATCCGTTTGACTGGCTGGCCGACCTACTAGGAGCCACGGCGGGGGCGTTTGCCTTCAAGCGCATTCATCATCTGCTGAAGTAGGATTCATGCGACAGGCCCGGCGGGGGGCCTTTTCGACTTTCCAAGCGGGCGGGGTCCGGTTACCTCACGGACAACATGAGAACGAATCAACTCGATCAACTGAAGCAGTTCACCACCGTCGTCGCCGATACCGGAGACTTCGAATCGATGAAGACCTATCAACCGCAGGACGCGACGACGAATCCTTCGCTCATCCTCCAGGCCGCCGCCAAGCCGGAATACCGCCACCTCGTCGAGCAGGCGGTGACGGAGGTGAAGGCCGCCGGCGCCACCGGTCCGGCGCTCACCGAGGCGATCCTTGACCGGATCCTGATCCTTTTTGGTCTGGAAATTCTTAAAATCGTCCCCGGCCGCGTCTCCACCGAGGTCGATGCCCGTCTCTCCTTCGACACCGCCGCCACCGTGGCCAAGGCGCGCCAACTCATCGCCGCCTACGAAAAAGAAGGCCACTCCCGCGAGCGGATCCTCATCAAGATCGCCTCCACCTGGGAGGGCATCAAGGCCGCCGAGGAACTCGCCAAGGACGGCATTCATTGCAATCTCACCCTGCTTTTCTCCTTCGCCCAAGCCGTCGCCTGCGCCGAAGCCGGCGTTCGCCTCATCTCGCCGTTCGTCGGCCGCATCCTCGACTGGCACAAGAAGGAAACCGGCAAGGACTTCCAAGGCGACGAGGATCCCGGCGTCATTTCCGTGCGCTCGATTTACAACTACTACAAAAAATTCGGCTACAAGACCCAGGTCATGGGTGCCTCGTTCCGCAACAAGGGCGAAATCCTCGCGCTCGCCGGTTGCGACCTGCTCACCATCAGCCCCGGACTGCTCGCCGAACTGCAAGCCTCCGACGAACCGATCGTCCCGCGCCTCACTCCCGAGGAAGCCGCCGCCAGCGACCATGTGAAAATCTCCCTCAACGAGAGCGATTTCCGTTTCCAGCTCAACGAGGACGCCATGGCCACCGAGAAGACCGCCCACGGCATCCGCGCCTTTTCTGCGGACATCGTGAAACTGGAAAAACTCATCGAAGGCATGCTCTGACAGGCGGACCGAAGTTCCTGTTTTTCCTCCATTCCTGGGGAGGCGCATGGCGGATTCGACATCGAGACAAAGTCCCTTGTCGGATGCGCTAAAGTCGGCGAGAATACGCTGGAAGTCCCGTGATTCATTTGGGACTTTCACTCATTCGTCGAAGGACCGGCGTGCCGGTTGCATTTCCCCATGGTTTCTCCGCCCAATCCTCCCAGCTCCAAAGTTGCCATTCCTGAGGCCCTCCGGCTTCAGTTGGATAGCTTCCGGCGTCATCTCTGGCGGGTCAAAATCCTGGAAGCCATCGCTGCCGGAGTCATCGGGCTGCTGGTTTCCTTCCTGTTGGTTTACGGACTGGACCGGATTTGGCAAACTCCCGGCTGGGTGCGTCTGGGCATCCTGCTTTCCGGCATCTCGTTGTTCGCCGTCTTCGCGCCTTATTGGCTCCACCGCTGGGTCTGGCGGCAGCGCCGGGAAACCCAACTCGCCCGCCTCATCGCCAAGCGCTATCCGGGCCTCGGCGACCGCCTGCTAGGCGTCATCGAGCTTCAGGATCAGCAAGGAAACGCCGACACGCTCTCACCCCGGCTGCGTGAGGCGGCGATGGAGGCCGTCGCCATCGAGACCGGAAAACGCAAACTCGAGGAAGCGCTCCCGCCGCAACGCCACCGCTGGTGGGCGCTCGCCGCCCTCTGCCTCGCGCTCATTTCCGCAGCCGCCTTCACCCTCACCCCACGGGCCGGAGTGAACGCCCTCAAACGCTGGCTGATGCCGCTTTCCAGCACCGAGCGCTACACCTTCACCCGCTTGGAAAATCCTCCGACCCGTCTCGCGGTGGCATTCGGCGAGGCCTTTCAAATTACCCTCCGCCTCTCGCCCGATTCCGAGCAGCGCCCGGAAAAATCCACGGGTCGCTACGGCCTGCAGCCCGCGGTGGAAGTCGCGCGGAGAAAGGACCGCTACGAATTCACGTTTCCCGGCCAGCAGGATCCGGGCACCATCGTTTTCCACGTCGGAGACCTCCGTCACGAATGCCGCGTCGAGCCGGTCCCCCGCCCCAGCATGGAAAGCATCACCGCTGTGGTCACCTCGCCGGCCTATCTGGGCATCCCCGAAAGAACGGTCAACCTCAGCAACGGCGTCCTCACCGCCGTGGAAGGCGGGAAAATCCGCATCGATCTCACCGCCAACCGTCCGCTCGCCGATGCCAGCTTTGGCCCCACCCGCGCGCAGACCATCGAGGAGCCACGTGAAAAATCACCCGCCTACGCGCCTCTATCCGGCAAACTCGAAATTTCCGGTGTCACCGCGAGGACACCCGTCATCGATGTCGGCTCCGTGCCGTTTGAAATTCCGTTCACTTGGAACGATCACCTCGGACTCGCCGGCGAGAGCGGCTTCCGCCTGCGCGTGGACGCCCTGCGCGACGCGGTGCCGACCTGTTATTTACAAGGCATCGACCGCCAGAAAGTCATGCTGCCGGAAGAGACCGTGGATTTCGAAGTGTTGGCCGAGGATGACTTCGGCGTGAAACAAACGGGCGTCGAGTGGTCCGGCCAATTCACCCGCCCCTCCGCCGGGACCCCGGCCAAGGGCGAACTGAAACTGGCCGATGGCGCCATCGAAGAACGCAGAATCATCAAGCCCGCCTCGTTCTCCCCCGCAGCATTCGACATCGCACCCCAGAAA
>JBEDKU010000445.1:0-4949 GCA_041172045.1 Verrucomicrobiota bacterium
CACCACCATCACGGTGATGGTGCACGATGGTGCCGTCAGCACGAGCACTTCATTCCAACTTACAGTCATCCCATCAATTGATGTTACGGCCGCCGCCGCCGGTTCGATCAACGACCCCGCCACCTGGGGGATTCCCATCCCGGTCTTGGGCAATGCCGCCGTCTGGCATACTGGAAACAAAATCATCAACATGACCGCGCTCGCCGCCGACACCTTCCACGGCGGCACCTTCGCGGTGGAGACGGGCGGTCAACTCACTCCTGGAATTCCCTTTGCGAAGCTGAGTTTGAACAAGCTCATTCTCGACGGCGGCATCATCAGCGCCACCAATAACGGCGGATTCGTCCTCAATCTGGGGGGGAACCAGTTTCTGCTCAACAGCGGGACTTTGAAAACGGGAGTGAGCCGCGGCATGGAAGTCAGTTTCCAAAACGGTGTGCTGGCGGGTGGCGGCACCGTGAATGTCATCAGCGCCGGAGCCGGCGGCGCGGAAGTGGAATTCCTGGACCAGATCCACACGCCGGGCTTCACCGGCAAGTTCAGTGTATCCGCAAACGGAGTTCTGAACCTACCGCTGATTCCCACAGACAACGCCTCGTTCGGTTTGATTCTTTCCGGGACTGGCAGATATGCCAACGATGAGGACGTGGCGCTTACATCGCTGGTGATCGCAGGTGTTTCAGTCTCCGCCGGCGTCTATGTTTATGGAGATTTCACAGCGGCCCAACAGGCGTTTCTCGTGGACTCAACAGGCACCATCACGGTCATTTCAAACACGCCGCCCACCCTCGGTGGGGTAGCGGATCAATTCACCGACGAAGACGCTGCGATTTCACTTCCACTCAACATCGGTGATGGGGAAACCGCCGCCGCTTCTCTAACCATGGGCGGATTTTCATCAGACATTGGCCTGGTGCCGAACTCGAATTTTGTCTTCGGCGGCAGCGGAACCACCCGCAGCGTCACGGTCGCTCCCACGCCGAACCAAAATGGAACGACCACCATCACCTTGATTGCAAGCGACGGCTGGTTCAAAACCACCCGGACCTTCAACCTCACGGTCAATCCCGTGAATGACGCTCCGGTCATCAGCGCGATCGCCAACCAGACGACTTCGGAAAACCATCCGACCACGCTTCCTTTCAACGCCACCGACGCTGAGACGGCCGCCGCATCGCTGGTCATCACGACGAGTTCCTCCAACACCTCGCTGGTGCCGAATGCGGGACTGGTCCTGGACGGCACTCCCTCAAGCCGCAGCCTGACGATCACGCCCACCGCCATTCGGAACGGCGAAACGACCATCACCTTGTCCGTTAGCGACGGTGTCCACACCACCACCCGGAACTTTCTCCTCACCGTGATCCCCGCCGACACGGTCATCGCGGCGCTTGCCGGACCCATCAATGAATCCTCCACCTGGGGAGTCCCGCTGCCGGTCGCCGGTGATGCCTTCATCTGGCGTTCGGGCTCTCAATCACTGCGAATGACCACCGGGACGGAAACATTTCTCGGTCACGCCTTCGTGATCGATCCGGGAGGGCAGTTCGCTCCCGGAGTGGCGACGGCGGTCCTGACACTGAACCATCTGGTGCTCAAGGGCGGCACCATCACGACGGGCAACAACCTGGGACTCACCATGAACCTGAGCGGTGACGTTTTTACCCTCAACTCCGGCACGCTCAAGACAGGTGGTGTCAATTCTGGCAGAGACGTGCGGTTTAAAAACGGCTCGCTCTCGGGCAACGGCACCATTGCCATCACCGCCGCAGGTTACGTCGCCACGGAGCCACCCGAGATCGAGTTTTAAGCCGACCTCTCCACCCGGGGATTCACAGGCACCTTCGCGGTCACGGATAACGGCGTGCTGAATCTTTCCCCCGTTAGCAACGGCGACGCATCATTCGGAATTACTTTGTCGGGTTCTGGCAGATACACCAACGATGCGGCCGTCGCGCTCGTCTCGTTGATCCTCGATGGCTCATCCGTCGCGCGGGGCACCTACACCCATGCGGATTTCACTCCGGCCCAACAAGCGTTCTTGGTGAAAACCACAGGTGTCATCACCGTCACGGGCACAGCGATTGAAAACTGGCGTTTCGATCACTTCGGCAGCACGGTGGAAACGACAATCTCGGCGAACAACGCCGATCCGAATGACGATGGCGAAACCAATCTACTCGAATTCGCCACCGGTCAGAACCCGCAAGCCAACACGCGTGCCGCCGCCTCTCTAACTTCCGATCTCAAATTCATCTATGTTCGCAGTGTCGCCGCGCATTCCAGCGGGATCGCCTATGTGGTGCAATGGTCGGACACCCTTGCCGCGGATTCCTGGAGTTCGGTTGGTGTCAGCGAGGAAATCATCGCCACGGCTGGGAATCAAGAAACCGTCCGGGCAGTCCTTCCAGGACAAGCGGGCACCCGCTTCGCCCGCTTGCGGGTGGTTTCCGTAGCGCCCGGTGGGGGCGGGTGAAACTCGACCGGAATCGGAAATACACCCTTGGGATGATTGTTTCTTTAGCGTCGTTGGCCTCACGCTAACGACCACTCTGGAAAGTCCTTAAACCCAATGATCAAACCTATCCATCGAAAAGATGGCTTCACTCTTGTCGAGCTTCTCGTAGTGGTCTTGATCTTCTCCGCCTTGCCGGGATTCGCCCAGACCGCGCCCGTCAGCGTCGCCTTCCGCACATCATCCACCTGGGGCACCGGTTACAGCGCGGATGTCGTGATCACCAACAACGGCCCCACGACCATCAGCGGGTGGGCGGTCGCCTTTGATCTGCCGGTTTCAGGCTTTTCGAAAACCTGGAATGCGACGCAGGGAGCGTCCACCGCCACGCGCAAAAGTTTCACCAATCTTCCCACGAACGCGAACATCCAGCCGGGCGCCTCGCGCTCGTTCGGTTTCAACGCCGTCGGAGCCTTCACCGTGGCGGCCACGAACTTCACGTTTAACGGGCTCGTTCCTGAAGGGAACATTCCCGCGCTGAGCATTGCGGATGTTTCCGCAGATGAGGGAGATTCCGCCGAGGACCGGATTTTCACCGTCACACTTTCGAGTGCATCCACGGAAGCCATCACGGTTGACTGGAGGACCGCGGACGGCACCGCCCTGGCGGGTGACGACTACACCGCTTCCACCGGCACTCTGGCATTCGAGCCGGGCGAACTCAACAAAACCCTCGCGATTCCGATCCTCGGCGATCCGGTGGAAGAGGGAAACGAATCGTTCAAGGTGGTGCTTGGCAACGCGATCGGTGCGCCGCTCACCAAAGCCAGCGCCACCGGCACGCTGCTCAATGATGACTTCACTCCGGGCTTTAGCGTGGCCGGCGCGTCGGTCGTGGAGGGAGATGACGTTGGGGAGGTGAATCTGACTTTCACCGTCACGCTTTCTCCAGCCGCTTCCGTCATCGCGAGTGTGGATTACGCGACGCTTGCCGGTACTGCGGGCGCGCCCGGCGATTTCCTATCAACCGCTGGCAATCTCGTTTTCAGCCCCGGCCAGACCACGCGGACGGTGACGGTTTCCGTGCCCGGAGACAGCGTGCGGGAAACTCTGGAAACCTTCACCTTCCGCCTCAGTAATCCGGGCGGAGCCATCCTGCGGACCGCTCTCGCCGCCGGCACCATCTACGATAACGACGGTGGCAATTCCGGTGGCCGGCCGCAGACCGGTGCCTTCAACTTTGCGGAAGTGCTCCAGAAATCCCTGTGGTTTTATGATGCGCAGCGCTCGGGAAAACTGCCCGACGATTTCCGGATCCGCTGGCGCGCCGACACGGCCCTCAAGGATGGCAGCGACGCCGGCCTCGATCTATCAGGTGGGTTCTACGATGCCGGGGACCATGTGAAGTTCGGCCTCCCGATGGCCTTCAGCCTCACCCTGCTCGCCTGGGGCGGGGTGGAATATGGCGATGCTTATGCGGAAACCCAACAGATGGAACCGCTGCTAGGCGTGCTCAAATGGGGCGCGGACTACCTCATGAAATGCCACGTGAGAAATCCCGACGGCTCCACGGCGGCGTTTTACGGGCAGGTCGGCGATGGCGACATCGACCACTCCTACTGGGGCCGCGCCGAATCGATGCTGATGAGCCGACCGTCGTTCAAAATCGACGCGGCGAACCCGGGCAGCGACCTCGCCGCCGAGACCGCCGCCGCGCTTGCGGGCACCTCGATGCTTTTCCAGTCCACCCAGCCCGCCTACGCCGCGCAATTGCTCGATCACGCCCGCGCGCTCTACACCTTCGCCGACGCCTATCGCGGGAAATACAGTGATGCGATCACCGACGCCGCGAACTTCTACAAATCCTGGAGCGGCTATCAGGACGAACTCGTGTGGGGGGCGATCTGGCTGCACCGCGCCACCGGTGAGGTCGCCTATCTCACCAAGGCCAGGACCGGGTATCAGGCGTTGTCCGGCGGTGGCGCGGGGAATCATCCCTATCAGTGGGGACTCTCCTGGGACGACAAGAGCTTCGGTTGTTATATCCTCATGGCGATGATCGACGGCGGCACCGTCTATCGCGTGGACGCCGAGCGTTGGCTCGACTACTGGTCGATCGGTGTGAACGGCCAGAAAGTGCCGACCACTCCCGGCGGCCTCGCCTGGCGGGATCAATGGGGCGCGCTGCGTTATGCCGCGAACACGGCGTTCTGCGCCTTCGTCTATGCCGACCGGGTGAACAATCCGGGCGGCCGCTACTCGACCTTCGCCCGCACCCAGATCGAATACGCGCTCGGCGCAAATCCGGCGGGCAGGAGCTACGTTTGCGGCTTCGGCAACCATCCGCCGATGAATCCCCACCACCGAAATGCCCATGCATCGGTGACCAACAACATCAGCGCGCCGGGGAGCAATCGCCACGTGCTGTTCGGCGCGCTGGTTGGCGGGCCGAACTTCGCTGACGGCTACGTCGATGACCGCACCGACTATGTGC
>JBEDKU010000446.1:0-5779 GCA_041172045.1 Verrucomicrobiota bacterium
CCGGCATGCCGGGGTGGGCGGATTTCACGGCGACGCCGCGGTCGTTGATGAGCGAGCGGACTTTGCCGGCGAACGGGCCGCAAATGAACGGGGTGCCGACCTTGAGGGTGCCGGACTCGACAATGACCGTGGCGGTGGTGCCGCGACCGGGAACCACGCGGGCTTCGATGACGGCGGCGCGGGCGGTGGATTTCGGGTTGGCCTTGAGCTCGAGCACTTCGGCCTGGAGGGCCATGAGGTCGAGCAAGTCGTCCATGCCCTTGCCGGTGACGGCGGAAACTTCGGCGAATTCCGTGTCACCACCGAAGTCGGTGGTTTGCAGGCCGTGCTCGGCAAGCTGCGATTTCACGCGGTCCACGTTAGCGGACGGGAGGTCGCACTTGTTGATGGCGACGATGATGGTCTTCCTTGCCTTCTTGGCGTGTTTGATCGCCTCGATCGTCTGCGGCATGATGCCGTCATTGGCGGCGACGACGAGCACGATGATGTCCGTGATGTCGGCGCCACGGGCGCGCATGTCGGAGAAAATGGCGTGGCCGGGAGTGTCGAGGAAGGTGATTTCCAGATCATTGTGAATGACCTGATAGGCTCCGATGTGCTGGGTGATGCCACCGGCCTCGCCAGCGGTGATCTTGGTCTTGCGGAAGAAGTCGAGAATGGAGGTCTTGCCGTGGTCCACGTGGCCCATGATCGTGATGATCGGCGGACGATACTGGAGCAGGTCCACCGGTTCTTCGACGACGACTTCCGGTTCCTTGATGACTTCCTCGACCTTGTGGAAGCCCTTGTCCTTGTCGCGCTTTTCGCGCTCGAACACAAAACCGTGGATCTCACAAATTTTGGCGGCGATTTCCGGCTCCAACGGTTGGTTGGGCGCGGGGAAGACTCCGATCTTGATCAGGTCCGCCATGATGTTGAACGGCTTGAGCCCGAGACGGGCGGCCAGATCAGGGATCAGGATCGGGGGTTTGATGACGATCAGCTTCGGATCATCGGAAACCTCTTCCGCCTCGGCCACCGGAGCGGCAGCTTGTGCGGGCGATGGAGCGGCCGCAGCGGGTAGCGCTTCGGCCGCGGCGGTTTTGGCAATCAGGTCATCCTCTTTGTCGAGGAGCTTGGAGATGGTTCCAATGACGGCCTTACCGGTGCGGGTGGTCTTGCGGACTTTCGGCTTTTTCTCCTCGGCGAAGAGATCGAGCGCGTTGGCCTTTTGCTCATCGAGAACGCTGGGAGCCGGCGGGACGACTTCCGCGTCCTTGCGTTGGCGCTCGCGGCGTGAAGGTTTCTTGGTCGTATCGAGGAGATCGAGGACCTTCGACTTTTTAGGAGAGCTATCGCTATTTTCGGGCATCCGGGCTGTCTGCAGAGTTCGTGGAAGTGATGAAATGGAAATAAAAGTCGTGGTTGGTGAATTACTCGTTGGTGGCGGCGACGGCGGAACCGCTGACGATGCCATGGGCGCGGACGAGGATCGCTTCGGCGGCCTCCTCGGTGATTTCGAGGGCGGCGGCGATGTAGTCGGCCGGCATGTCGATGACCATCTCGGGATTAAACCCGCCGGCGAGGGTGAGCTTGCTCGCAAGCTCGTCCGTGATGCCAAGTTGTTCACCCAAAGTGTGGGCTGCGCCACCGATCTTTTCCTTGAATTGTTCTTCTTTGGATTCGTCGCGGCGGACCTGCACGTCCCAGCCCATCAGGCGTGAGGAGAGGCGGGCGTTCTGGCCCTTGCGGCCGATGGCCTTGCTGAGGTCGATTTCATCCACGGTGACGTGGACGGTGTGGTTTGCCTCATCCACCGTGATGGAGCGGAGTTCGGCGGGCTTGAGCGCCTCGCGGACGAACTCCTTGGGATCCTCGCTCCAGCGGATGATGTCCACCTTCTCGTTGTTGAGCTCGCGGACGATGTTTTTGACGCGCGCGCCGCGCATGCCGACGCAGGCTCCGACAGGATCGACTTTCGGGTCGCTGCTCCAGACGGCGACTTTCGTGCGGAATCCGGCTTCCCTGGCGATGCCGCGGATTTCCACGGTGCGGTCGGAAATTTCATTCACTTCGGCTTCGAAAAGTCGGCGGACGAAGTTCGGGTGACTGCGGGAAAGGATGATTTCCGGGCCGCGGCCTTCGTTTTCGACGGCCAGCACGTAAGCGCGGATGCGGTCGCCGATGTTGTAATCCTCGCCCTGGACGCGCTCGCGGTTCGGCATGATGCCTTCGAACTTGCCGAGGTCGATCATCACGTCGTTGCGCTCGAAGCGGCGGACGGTGCCGGAAACCACGTCGCCGGCGCGGTCTTTAAACTCCTCATAGATCATTTCCTTCTCCGCCTGGCGGAGGCGCTGCATCATCGTCTGCTTGGCGGTTTGCACGGCGATGCGGCCGAAGTCCTTGGGAGTGACGTTGAACTCCTGAGTGTCGCCGATTTGGGCTTCCGGGTTCTTCTTGAGGGCGGTGGAGAGGGGGACCTGGTTGAATTTGTCCGTGTGATCTTCGTCGGCGACGACTGTCAGGATCGCGTAAATCTTGGTCTCGCCCTTTTTCGTATCCACGGCGGCGCGCAGGGTTTCGATGGCGTCTGCACCGGGAACCATCTTGCGGTAGGCGGATATGAAGGCAAATTCCAGCGCGGCAACGACCTTCTCGCGGTCGATTCCTTTTTCCTTTTCGTAATACTCGATGAGGGCGACGATATCGTTAGTCATGGCGGCTATGGATGCACTGGCTGCTGATGTCTGGAGACGCAAAAGAGTGGGTGCGAGACCCACTCCTTTCTTTCGTCAGAAGCTGTGCGGGAAGCTTGTAAAGCGGTGGAATTTCACTTGCAAGCCGAAACTCGGCAATGAAGGCGGCGGGGGGGAAGCATGTCTCGCTGCTGGGGTCGTCTCAATGGAAGTGCCGCCTTACCTCGAACTCCGGATGGGTTTCGATGACTTCTGATCGGGGAAACCGGTCTTCGAATTCCGGAAACCACGTGTCGCCCGGATGATTTTCGAAAACGTGGCTGACCAGCAAATCCTCCAGATTTGGCAAAAATGCCGCGTAGATTTCCGATCCGCCGATGATGAACACGCGGCCGTGGATTTCCGGAAGCCCTTCAAGTTCGTGCGGGTGATGAATGACTTCCACACCGTCCGCCGACCAGCTTGCGTCGCGGGTGAGTACGATGTTCCGTCGCTTCGGCAGCGGGCGGCCGATGGATTCGTAGGTTTTCCGTCCCATCACGATCGGATGGCCGGAGGTGGTGCGTTTGAAAAACGCGAGGTCGGCGGGTAGGCTCCACGGCAGACCGCCGTTACGGCCGATCACCCGGTCCGGCGTCATCGCGACCACCGCGGTCAATTGCAGACTCACGATTTCTCCTCCTCCTGGTCGGCGTCGTAGTGGAAGCTATGAAGGATCCGGTGGGCGATCGGCGCGAAAAGCAGTCCGGCAAGCACCAGAAACGCGAGGCCGGAGTAGAGCGCGTAGGCCCCGGCGAAGATTTTTCCGCCCTCGGTGACCACGGGATTCACCGGCCCCATTCCGCCGAGGATCATGGAGGCGTTGAGAAATGAATCCGTCCACGAGAATCCTTCAAATTTCCGGTAGCCCGCCATTCCCGCGAAAAGCGACACGCCCACCATCAGTGCCACGACCAAAAAGGAATGCCCGAGCCGCCGGAGGAACTCGGCTTTCGAAATCAATGGATCTTCGCGATTTTCGTAACGGAACATCAGATTAAACCGCCACAGCCCCTTTGATGTGCGGATGCGGGTCGTAGTTTTCCAAGCGGATGTCGTCAATGGTGAACGCGTCGATGTCTTTCACCATTGGATTCAGCCACAAGGTCGGCAGGGGGCGCGGCTCGCGGCTCAGTTGCAGCTCGGTCTGCTCCAAGTGGTTGGAATACAAATGGAGATCGCCGAAGGTGTGGATGAAATCCCGCGCCTCGTAGCCGCAGACATGGGCCACCATTTTCGTCAGCAGGGCGTAGGAGGCGATGTTGAAGGGGACCCCGAGAAACAAATCCGCACTGCGCTGATAGAGCTGGCAGGACAGCCCCGGACGGTCGCCGTCCGCCGCGTCATGCACGTAGAATTGGAACAGCAGATGGCACGGCGGCAGCGCCATCTGGTGGATCTGGCCGACGTTCCATGCCGAGACGATGTGGCGGCGCGAATGAGGGTTGCCTAGCAGGCCGTCGATCAGCAGGCGGATCTGGTCGATCGTGCGGCCTTCCGGCGTCGGCCAGGCGCGCCATTGCTTGCCGTAAACGGGTCCCAACTCGCCCTCGGCATCCTCCCACTCGTCCCAGATCGTGACGCCGTTGTCCTTCAGGTAGCGGGTGTTGGTTTCCCCGCGCAGGAACCATAGCAGCTCGTGGATGATCGAGCGCAAATGCAGTTTTTTGGTGGTCACACAAGGGAATCCCTTGCGCAGGTCATACCGCGCCTGCCTGCCGAAAACCGAGAGCGTGCCGGTGCCCGTGCGGTCCGAGCGCCGTTCGCCGTTCGCCAGCACGTCGCGCATGAGATCGAGGTAAGCTTTCATACCCCGGATCAAGCCATGGAGTGCGTTCTCCACGCAAGAAATAAGGAATTTGAAATTTGTCGGGCTGTGTTCTTGACGCTTCGAAATCCGCTATTCAGTTTCGTAGAAATTCAAAAGGAGCAACCCATGGAAATACACGGAACCGTTTACGATATTCTACACAACAAGATCGGTGAAATCTGGACCACCCACCCGGAGGACTCCGTCTATGACGCGATCCGCCATATGGGCGAGCGGAACATCGGCGCCCTCGTCGCCGTTGAGGATGGCGAGGTCATCGGCGTGCTGTCCGAGCGTGATTACAGCCGCAAGGTGGTCCTCCAGGGCCGCACCTCCCGCGACACCAAGGTGGGGGAAATCATCTCCCGCCCGGCGATCACCGTGCGCAGCAAGGACGGTATCGAGAAGTGCATGCAGCTCATGACCGGCAACCGCATCCGCCACCTGCCCGTGGTCGATGACGGACGCCTCGTCGGCCTCATTTCCATCGGCGATCTGGTGAGCTGGGTGATGAATTCCCAGCGCCACACCATCCAGCAGTTGCAGGGCTACATATCCGGCGACTACCCGGGTTGAATGATCCCAGCGCGACGGAAGGATCCATGTCCGCCTCCTCCCCGATTGATTAAACCGCTTGCCGCTTCCGGACATTTCCAGATGCTGGGAATGTATGAGTGACATCGGACAAAATGAAGCGGGTTCGGAAGAGTTTGTCAGGGAGCTGACAAACCATCAGACCTCCATGCTCGCGTACATCCGTTCGCTGGCCCCCGGCGGCTCCGGCGCACGCGACCTGCTGCAGGAGGTGAACATCACCCTGTGGAAACGCAGGGACTCCTTCGAGCTGGGGACCAACTTCAAGGCTTGGGCCTTTCAAACCATCCGCTACCACCTGCTCAACCACCGCCGCCGCCTGATTTCCCATGGCTGGCTGGTGTTTGACGACGACCTTATCGAGCGCATGTCGCCGGAGTTCGAGGTCGAGCCCGAGGATCTTGAGGAGCGCCACCTCGCGCTGCGCTGCTGCCTCCAGCGCCTGCGACCACAGGATCGCGATCTTCTGCACCATCGTTACGCCACCGCCTCGTCCCTTCAGGAATACGCCGAGGCGACGCACCGCAGCGCGGGCACGCTCAAGGCGATTCTTTTCGGTCTCCGCGCCGCGCTCAGGCGCTGCATCGAACGTCAACTTCAAGCCGCCCTGCGCAATCCGGGATGAAAAAATCCGACCACCAACTCATCCAGCAGGTGC
>JBEDKU010000447.1:0-12022 GCA_041172045.1 Verrucomicrobiota bacterium
GGATTCACATAACAACGGAACGGCTGCCGCTTGTCGCGCCGCGGGTCGCGCTCGGCGCCTGAGGGTTTTCCTTTTGCGTAGCGGGAAAGCTCGCGGTGCGCCTGCCGCTGGAAGTTGCCGATGTTGTCCGAGCCACCCCCAAGCGACACCCGGTCCCCATGATGGACGCGCCCCTGGTATTCGTACTGATAGGTCGCGAGGGCTTTGTAGGTGTCGCTGTCGCCGCCTGAGTTTCTCTTCAGCTCCACCGACTCGATCCAGCAGGGAACCTCCTCCCAGGACCGCGCGGCCCACCATTTGGCGTAGCCGCGGAAATACAGCCCGCTCAAGAACAGACCGGCTGCGAGAAATGGCAGCCCGAAAAGGGCGAGGCAGCCGCCGGAAAGCGACTTCGAGGATTGGGGTGTGGGCATGAGTCGTTTAGGATCGGCTGTTTCCATAGCCGCTGCCGCCGGGAACGTCCACCCCCGGGAAATCCCGCCACCACACCATCCAGCATCAGCGACGACGCCGCGATTTCTGCTGGGAACCCCTTGAGCGGACTTTCAATTCCGTGGTTTCACCGCAGCAGGGACAGCAGAAGTATCTTCTTAAAATGGCGGAGCAGGCGACGCGGAGACCGTAGCTTCCGAACAAGGGCTTGGCCTTCCGGTTTCTGGAGCCGCTGCCTTGCGAGATCGCCTGACCGAGGCAGATCGGGCAGCGGACGTGGGCGGAAAGCGGCCAATGGATGATGACGGCCGCCACTGTCGCGATGTTGAGACCCAGGAGAAGATCTTTGAATTTCGATTCGTCGAGGAGCAGCGTGTAGATGAGTAGCCCCAGCGTGGCGGGCACCAACAGCCAAAGCAGAACCAGCAGCCAGGAGGCGAGTTTGAAGCGGATGACTGCGGCGCGGGAAAAGAATTGATGCATGTTTCCTCCCGGGGGTTCACGAGTCGTGGTCGGACCAAAATGGAACGGCGGCGCCGTCGGCTAGCAGGCGGGCCGCCATGGCGGCGCTGGATTCGGATGGAAAGCAGGTGGCGAACTTGCGGTCGGTCGTCCAAGCGTCGTCGCCGCGATCGGTGGCGCACCAGATCCGGGTTCCGCCGGGATAGCGGATTCCAGCGATCCACCGGGCCGGCGTGTTTCCCGCGCCGGCGGATGGCTGCCCGGAAAGGAGCTCCGGCTCATTGGCCGGAATGGAGGTCAAGCGGGTCATTGGCAAGTCGCGAAAAATTTCAATCAGATGATGCCAGACCCATTTCAAGGGTCGGAAACACAGCGAAAAAATCCGTGGAGGGGGTCGGTTGGAATCCGGGGATTTTCGAGTGCTTGGAATGGCGAGGGGAGGGGATTGGATTTCCCCCTCCCCCGGTCATTTGCAATACACACCAGGGAGCGATTCCCGGAAACAGCCTGAGACTATGGGTTCCTCACCCCGTTTGGTAAGTTAAACCTTGGTATAACGCGCGGTCCCGGCGGGGGGGAGGAAAATGCTAGCGGTCCATCGCCGCCAGGGTGGCGATTCGGGCAAGTTCGGCGGGATTTCCGGCGCTGAGCTTCTGCATGGCGCGGCTGCGATGGACTTTCACGGTGACGAGCGCGAGGTCGAGCTGGTCGGCGATTTCCTTGTTGAGAAGTCCGGTGGTGACCAAGCCGACGATTTCGCGCTCGCGCGGAGTGAGGGTGGCCATCCGGGCGCGGGCCTCGGCGACCCGTTGGGAATTCCGCAACCGGTCGCACGCCCGCTGCAGGGCACCCTCGACCGCCTTGACCAGTTCCACGGGATCGAAGGGTTTGGCAAGGAAGCCGTCCGCGCCCGCCCGCATGGCGCTGACGACGGAGTGGACGTTCCAATGGGCCGTGAGAAAGATGGTGGGCAGGTCCCAGCCGCGCTCCAACATCCGTTGGTGGACCTGCACTCCGGTGACTCCGTTACCCAACTGATGGTCCAGAAGCAGGCAGGCGGTACCCTGCGGCGGGCCCGCCGCGAACAGTCCATCCGGCTCCGAATGGGAACGGACTTTGTAGCCGTTGGCCGAGAGCAGCTTTTCCAAGCTGCTACGGATGGACGAGTCGTCGTCCAACAGCAGAACCGTTTGATTTTCGGGAGTCACTTCAGGAGGTTGATGGTCAATTCTCAGGGGGAACGGGGAAACGCTTCTAACCTATGAAATCGCGCGAGCGGGTGTCCATGACAGGGGTGTTATACTTTGGTATAACGTCACTGGGCCTCGCGCGGAAGAACGACGCGGAACGTCGCGCCGATTCCATCGGAATTGTTGGAGCCGTCGATGCTTCCTCCATGGGCCTTGACGATGGTCCTGCTGAGGCGCAGTCCAATGCCGAGGCCATCGGGCTTGGTGGTGAAGAAGGGTGAATACAAGTGGTCCATGACCGCGGGGGCGATGCCCGAGCCTGAATCCCGGACGCACAGTTCAAGCTGCCGGTCGTCAACGGCCCGGGTCCGGATATGGACCGAGCGGCGCTCCGGCGGACAGTCCGCGCAGGCGTCCAGCGCGTTGCGGACGAGGTTGATGACCACCTGGCTCAACTGCACCGTGTCCGCCCGCAGTGATGGCAGACCGGGGGCCAGATCGGTCGTTAGGATGAAGCGCAGGCTGTCGGCCTCCGCCCGCATCAGGTGGAGGGAGTCGGAAACCAGCGTGTTGAAGTCGACGGGCACGCGGTTGGGCTGTTCCGGATCGGCGAGGGCGCGCAGATGGATCACCGAGTCCCTCATCCGGGCGACGTTGAGCGCGGTTTCCTCGATCAGTTGAAGGGTTTCGCCGCTGGTGACCTCGCCGGATTTGCACCTGAGGACCGCGGCGGCGAGATTCGCGCCGATGGCGGAGAGCGGCTGGCCGATCTGATGGATGATGCCCGCGCTGACCTCGCTGACGAGGGCCAGCCGCAGCGCCTGGTCGAGCTCGGCTTTTTGCGCCTCGATCCGCGCCTCGGCGAGTTTTTTGGAGGTGAGGTCCCTCAGGGCGGTGACCCGCGCTTCCTTCCCCTGCCAGTTCATCATCCGGCCGTGGGCCTCCATCGGCACCTTGGTCCCGTCCAGCCGCAGGCCGGTGTATTCGTAAGGGGCTTCGAAGCCCTCGGAAATCCGTTTGAGGACGGGGGCGCGGGATTCCGGCGCGATGAAGTCGGTGACCGGGCGGCCGATCATGTCGGAAAACCCGCAGCCTAACATCGCCGCGATCTGCGGATTGCCATCGATGACGACGCCCTTTTCGCTGATGACGACGCCCTCGAAAGTGGCGTCGACCAGTTGGCGGAAGCGGTCTTCGCTTTGTTTCAGCTCGGCGGTGCGCGCGGCGACCCGGCGTTCGAGCGTTTGATTCCAGCCACGCATCGCCTCTTCCGCCTGCTTGCGCCCGGTGATGTCCTTGACGGTGGCGGCGTAACTGATGGGGTCGCCGTGCCGGTTGAGCACGGTGAAGGCGCTGACGATGACCGGAAACCGCTGCCCGGTCTTGCGCATGAAGGTCAGCTCGAAGGTCGCGCCGTTTTCTTTCACGGTCTCATCCAGCGCTTCCTGGATGCGCGCGTAGTCCTCCGGCGGCCAGTAGGGATGCGGCGGTGGGAGGCCAATCAAGTCATCCTTGGAAAACCCGGTCATTTGACAGAAGGCCGGGTTGGCGTCCACGGCCACACCCTGCAGATTCAGCACCGAAAAGCCGTCCTGCATGGACCGCATCAGGTTGGTGGCGAAGTCCACCGACGCGTTGAGGATTTTCTGCGAATGCTTGCGCCGCGTGATGTCGAGATTGATGCCGCTCATCCGCCGGGCATGACCCGATTCGTCGCGCTCGATGCTGCCGAGTCCGGCGATCCAACGTTCGCCCCGGATCGGGTGTTCGATCCGGAACTCGTGACTCCAGAAATCTCCGCCGCCGGGTTGAATTGCGAGATGGAAATTTTCCAAAAAAGCACTGCGGCTTTCAGGGTGCAGTCGTTCCATGGCCGCCGTAAGCGAAACGGGAACGTCGTTCTCAAATCCAAACAACGCCCGGCTGCGGTTGTCCCATTCCTGCATTTCGCGGCCGACCGTCAGCGCCCACGTGCCGGCCTGTGAGGCGGCAAGCGCCATTTCCAAGCGGCGGGATTCCTCGCGGAGCGCCGCGTTCGCCGCTTCCAGTTCGGTTGTCCGCTCGGCCACGCGCAATTCAAGCTGGTCATGCGCTTCCCGCAGCACCTTCTCCGACCGCTTTTGGGCGGTGATGTCCCGCACGATGCCGTAAAGCCGCCTTTCCTCGTCATGGGAGCTGGCCTGGGAGGCGACCCAGCGCTCGCCATCCGCCTCCACGGTGGTGCGGTATTCGCAGAAAAACGATCCTCCGTGGACCATCACCCGCTCCAGCGCCGCCACAACCTTCGGCCGGTCTTCGGGATAAACGGCGGCTTGCGCCAGATCCGCGTTCATCGGCGCGTCCGCAGGGATGCCGTGCAATTGCCGGGCCCTTGCCGAAGCGTCGAAATATCCGGTGGTTAGGTTGGCCGTCCAGGTGCCGAGTTCCGCGCCCTCCACCGCCAGCCGCAGCTCGCGCTTGGCGGCCTGTCTAGCGGATCGGGCGCGGGCCAGGCCGATCGCCGTCTCCGCCTGGGCGGCGAGGCTTTCCAAAACCACCCGCGAGTTGTTGCCAATCTGCGGGTGACGGCGTGAAAACACCCCGAGCGTGGCGATCCGCCGGCCCTGCTCGCACAACGGGATCACCACCAAGGCGGAAATATTTTCGATAACCATGGCGGAGGCGGTCCCGGGTGGGACCTCCAGGTCCGGATCACCGGCCAAGCTTCCCAAACGCAAAAACCTCGCGCCTCCCGCCTCCTCCATTTCACCGCAGACGCTTTCGACCAACCGCTCCGCGCCTCCTTGATAAGCGATCCGCTTCAAAAGCTCGTCGCCGTCATCCCACAGATAGACACCACCGCCGTCGAACTCCGGTAGCAACATCACCGCCGCCAACAGGATTTCGAGGGATTCCCCCAGGGTGCTGCTGTGGAGCAGGGCGATGGAAAAATCCCGCTGGACCGCCAACAGATGCGTGGCGGAGTGCTCGCCTGACACTTGGGAATCCGCGGCGCCGATCTCCGACCCATGGTCGCCCGGCGGACTATCGGCGGAGGGCGGGGGCTGGAGATTGTCCTGTTGCATGGAATAACGGTTATCTAGCAAGAATAGTGACGATTTATGGACCGGCAACAAGTTTTTATATTGATAGATGGCGGGCTGCCAGCGGAAGCCGGCGGCGACTGGTGCGGATGATGACGCGGCCTGCGAACTTGCTTTTTGCGCCGGGAAATCCATGATCCCGGACACAAAAGATTCCGGCCGTGATTCCCCGTTTTTATCAAATTTGCCCGCTGTTGACGTTGCTTGCCGCCGGGATGCTGGTCTCCTGCGACACGCCTCAGAAGCGCGCCCTGCGGGAATTGACCAAGGCCGGCATCGAGCCATCCGGGCGCGCCTTGATCGAGTCGGTGACCGACCGGGATTCCCGCCAGGTCGGCTGGCTGCTCGACGTCGGAGTCTATACCGAACAGCAGGATGCCCGCGGTCGCACACCGCTCCGGATCGCGCTTGAAAACGGCGACATTTCTTCGGTCTTCAAACTGCTGGACGCCCGCGCCAACGTCAACACCGCCACTCCGGACCACGTCAGCGTCCTCGGCCTTGCCGTCGAGCGCGGCGAGACCGCCATCGTGGAAAAACTGCTGGCCGCCGGCGCCCGCACCGACGGCCGGATGCCGGACGGCGAGAAAATCCTGCCGTGGGCGATCCGCCAGGGCCGCCTCACCTTCGTGCGGGCGATGATGAAATCCGGGGCCGACCCCCACCTCAAGGACCGCTTGGGAAATCCGCTGCTGCACGTCGCCATGGAGTCCGGACGGCGCGATCTGGTGGACGCCCTCATCGAACTGGGCGCGGATCCCGCCGCCACCAACGGCGCCGGGGAAACCACCCTCGAAGTTGCCTTCCGCCACGGTTGGATCGATTCCATCCCCAAGCTCGCCGCCGCCGGGGCGGATGCCAACGCCTCCGGCATCGACGGACACAGCTTGCTGGACCGGGCCGTCGCCACCCGCGATCTGGACCGGATCCGGCTCCTGCTCAAAATCGGTGCGGACCCCAACCGCCGCCCGCCCTCCGCCGGGGCACCCGCGCCGCTGGAGCGGGTTTTCGCCAACGGCGATCTCTCGCTGTTCCAGCTTTTTCTCGACCATGGCGTGAAACCAGCCGGGGGAAATTGGGACGGATGGCTGCGCAGGGCTTATGAAAACCGCGATCACGAGGCGGCCCGCTTGTTGCTGCGGCAAGGAGCGCGCGCCGCCACTCCCGGTCCGGACAGGCGGCTCCTGATCGAGACGGCGGCCCTCGCCCAAGAGGGGGATTTCGTCAAAATGCTCATGGATTACGGAAATCCCGCCGGAGACTCGCTCGTCCACGCCATCGAGCGCGGCGACCGGGACATGGTCAGCCTGCTGCTCTCCTGCGGACTCCCGGTCAATGTCACCCGCGTCCCCACGCGCGAGACCCTCCTGAGCCTCGCCATCCGCGGCAGGCAGGATCAGGTGGCCTCGCTGCTGGTCGAACGCGGTGCCGACATCCACCTCCGCGTGCCCGAGGGCCAACCGCCGCTGCACTTCGCCATCGCCACTGGCTGCCACCGCACCGTGAAGGCGTTGCTCACCGCCGGTGCCGATCCCAACACGCCCTTCGTCCTCCCGGTCTCGCCGGAGTTCATCCAACTCATCCGCCCCGGGGCCATGCGCTCGGTGCTGCGCTACGACAAGAATTTCACGCCACTGATGCTCGCCGCGGATTCCGGTGCCATCCAAACCACCCGGGATCTGATCAAGGCGGGAGCCAAGAAAAACGTCCGGACCAAGGCCTACAGCCTGTGGCCGCTCAATTTCGCCTCGCGTCGCGGCGACGTGAAAATGATGCGGTTGATCCTGGGCAAGGACCCGCTGCGCGAGGAGCGCCACATCGAGATCCGCCTTGGCGAGCAACGCGCCCGGCTTTTCGACGCCACCGGCAACGAGCTCTTCACCACCAAGGTTTCCACCGGCCGACCGGGTTTTTCGACCCCGACCGGCGAGTTCGTGATCACCGACAAGAACCGCGATTGGACGTCCACCATCTACCACGCCAGCATGCCGTATTTCCAGCGGCTCAGTTGCAGCGACTTCGGCCTGCACCAAGGAAACGTGCCCGGCTATCCGGCGTCCCACGGCTGCATCCGCGTGCCCGAGGGTAACGCCGCCAAACTCTTCGCCATGACCGAGGCCGGCGACCGGGTGAGGATCCTGCCGTGAGCCGCTATTGCGGCCGCTCGTGGAGCCGGCCCATGCGGTAGGCCTCGATGAGCTGGAGCAACAGGTCGATGATGGAATCGATTTCACGTCCCTGCTCGGTGTCGCCGACCTTGCGGGGTTGCTCGTAGCGGCGGAGCGTGGTCATTTTCGGAATGATGTCGACGCCTTCCCTAACGGCGGTTTCCGGATCGGGGAAGGTGTGGTGCTCGGCGAGGGTCTCGCCCTCGGGACCGAGGATGAGCGTGTAGCCGCGGTCGCCGTAAGCTTCGGAAAACGCGCCGTCGATGGTGACGGCGTTGCCGCCGCGCTTGAGCGGGTTTTCTCCCAGATCCACCTTCACCGGGACGTGGCCGTTGACGAGCAGGCCGTCTTTCATGACGCCCATGTCGCGGGCGATTTTCTCACAGAAAGCGGCGTCGTGGATCCAGCGGAACCACGGACCGGCGGTTTCCTTGTGGGTGGACTTGTCCTCGATGAAGTAGGTTTCAAAGGTCGCCATCCGGTCCTTGCCAAAGAGCGGGGAGAGCGGCCCGGCCCACAGGTAGTAGAACCAGTCCTTGTCACTATCAGCCGCGCTCTGCGCCCCGGCGCGGAAGGCGCGCTTGATCACCTTGTCGAAGGCGGTGAATACCTGCGGGCCCTCCCGGTCCTCGCCGTCGATGCGGAGCGGCAGGTATTCGCCCTGGTCGTCCACCGGCAGGCAGGCGTGGAAAACCACGGCCCGGTCCCTGACGAGCGCCATCCGGCCATAGTCCGCCATCCAGCGCATGTGCTCCCACAACCGGGGTGAGTGGGTGAAGCTCTCTTCCAAGCGCTGGATGCATTCCTCCTCTTCGGCGCTGAGTTTGTTCGGATCGGCGGGGTCGATGGTGGGCAGGAACGTGTCGCGCAGCGGATAAGATTTTCCGTCCACGTCGAACGTGTGGTTTTCGAAATTGATCCGCCGCAGGATGTTGCGGTCATCCATCTTCCACTCCGGATGGCGCTCGATGGTCTGGCCCTCCAGCTTGAACTGGAGGATGGCGATGGCCTTCTGCATGCGGGCGACGGTTTTCGCATCGCGCTTGCCCTTGCGCTTCGCCTGGAAGCGCTCGGCGGGATCGTCCGGATAGACTTTGAGCGCGAGCACCTCGATGGCTTTTGTTAGCAGCCCGTAGCCTTCCTCGATCTGGAACATGCGCAGGTAGCGCAGGGAAATCCGCAGCACGGTGGCGATGAGCGCGCGCTGGCCGAGACAGGCGCCCATCCAGATGGCGTCGTGATTTCCCCAGACCAGCGAGACGTTCGGCTGGTGCATCAGATAGTCGATCACGCGGTCGAGCCGCGGGCCGCGGTCGCCGAGATCACCGGCGACGATGAGCTCCTCCACGGTCACGTTCCGGATAAAGCGCGAGGCGCTGCGGATGAGGTCGAAGTCGAGGTCGAGCGCGATGATTTCGCGCAGCTGGACATCGATCATCGCCGGATCGTGGCCGCCGGCGGGATGGTTGAGCAGGGCCTCGAAGAGCTCGCGTTGTTCCTTCGGGGCGAGGGCCTTCACATCCTTGCGGCGGCGGGTGCGGATGAGCGCGCGGATGACGGTGAACTGGTTTTCAAGCGTGGTCTTCACCCAGCTCTCGCGGAGTCCGGGATCCGCGAGCAGTCCGGGTTTTTTCAAACGGATGACCTCAGCCGGATAATAAAGCACGTTGATGAATTCCTGAAAATCCGCACGCGTCAGGGTTTTCCCGAAAATTTCCATCACCAGCGGTCGCAACCGGCCGCTGGCGTTGTTGATGACGTGGCGGAGCTTCTGGCTCTCGCCGTGGATGTCGGAAATCACATGGATCACGCCTTTCGGCAGCTCCTTTTTCGCCCTGAGCGCGGCGACCTCCGAAGCGGCGGACGAGACGGTGGGGTATCGCTCGGCGAGGATGTGGAGACTCGGATGGATCATGGTGGAGAGAATTCAGAAAAGGCCCATGATTGTCGAGCCGTTCGGCGGCGGCAGGTTCAACAAATGACGTGAGCCACGGCTTGATTCGCGCGGGCTTTCCGGCCATTCACGCGCATGCCCATCGTGCTCGCCTCCACCTCGCCCCGCCGCCGTGAATTGTTGGAAAGAGCCGGGATCGTCTTCGAGGTCGTGGCCTCTCCCGCCGAGGAGATCCATGATTCCACGATGAAGCCGGATGCGCTGTGCGAACACAACGCCATGTTGAAAGCCGCCGCCGTGGCGGCACTGCGGCCGGATGATACGGTCATCGGCTCGGACACGCTGGTCTTCATCGACGACATGCCGCTGGGCAAACCGGTGGATCTGGACGACGCGCGGGCGATGCTGCGGCGGCTCTCCGCACGGACACACCGGGTCTGCACCGGCGTCTGCGTCATCTATCCGGGCGGGGAAAAAAACATTTTTCACGACACCACCGAGGTCACCTTCCTCACGCTCGACGACGCGGCCATCGAGGAATATTTCTCGCTCGTCAATCCGCTGGACAAGGCGGGAGCTTACGGGATCCAGGAATCCGGCGATCTCATCGTCGCGGAGATCCGCGGCAGCTTTGAAAACGTGATGGGGCTGCCGGTGGAAAAAGTGGTCGCCGCGCTGGGCTGACCACCGGATTTTTTCACCAATCCATGTTCTCGCCGCGGGAGTCGATGTGGGTGAAGTTCCAGTAGCCGCCGACGCCGCCCTTGAACAAACCGCGGGTCCGCAGATTCCGCGCGGTCGAGGTGACGAGCGAGGCGCGCACCGGGAATTTCACGTCCACGGCGACGTTCGCCTGATGCCACGAGCGGGCTTTGGCGCCCTCGCAGTTGGCGTTGTAGGCCGGCGAGCGGTAGGCGGAAACGACTTCCACCTGGCTGACATTCATTTCCAGGGCGATGCGATCGGCGACACGCAGCGTGTATCCCATGCGCGTCCACCACTGCTTGGGTGGCAGGCTGTTCCAGATGGGGCCCTTGGACTTGGCGTGGGCCTCGATCACCTGCTTGGAGCAGATGGACTTGAGGTTCAGGCGGGAAAGATAGCGGCTGTATTCGGGAAGCAGGGCCGCCTCGCGGTGGACCCATTCTTCGGGCAGATCGCCGAAATTGAGCGTCTGCTGGACCTTGGCCGGAGCGGTGCGGGTCTGGGTGTTGACGGTGACCTTGGGAGCGGCTCCGCCGGTGAACGCGCTGGCGCTGTTCGAAGAAACCAGCATTCCAAGGCCGGCGAGACCGAGGCTTCCAATCACCTTGCGGCGGTCGGTGGCGGTGGTGAGAAGGGTTTTCTCAGGGAAAAACATAGGCAGTCGGAAAATTTTAAAAAATAAGGAAAAGCGGTTTTTATGCCGATTCGTTGAAAGAAATCCCGGTGACCCAACCAAACGAGGATAATTCCGCAAGCAAAAAAGACCTCTCGGGATCAATCATTTCCCTCAACCAAGCCCTTTTCCCGGTAGAAAACCGCCAGAATCAGCCCGATCGCGACCACCAGCAGGATCCCCAGGTCGCCGATTTTCTCATACAGCGAGAACGACGGCCGCAGCGGAATTTTCAAATAAGTAAGTAACGATCCGCGGGTGAAATGGCTGCCGCCGCCATCGGTCAGCACCTGCCGTTTCCAGGAATCCGGATCTGCCGCCGTGGAGCCGGTCGAGTCCACTGCCGCGCTGACGCCGCTGTTCGCGCAGCGCAGCATCGGCCGCCGCAGCTCGATGGCGCGGAACCTCGCGTTCGCGAAATGCTGGGCCGCCGCCGGTGAATGCTTAAACCAGCCGTCGTTGGTGACGTTGATGATCACCTGCGGACCCGGCCGGGTGAATTTCCGCGTCAGCCGGGAGACGGAATCTTCGAAGCACACGGTCGGGATCGCGCCGATCACCGTCTTTCCCGCCACGATCGGCAGCGGTTCCAGCGATTCGCCCGGCGTGAACGAGCCGCCGAACTGCATGCCGGATTGCTGCTCGTAGATTTCCTTGAGAAACGGCAGCGAGTCCACAAACGGGATCGTCTCGCCGAAAATCACCAGGTGCCGCTTGCGGTAGGTCTGGAGCTCGTCCTCGGGCGACATCACGGCGATGGAATTGTAAGCCCGGCCCTTCGGCTTCATCACCAGACCCTCGCTGGTTTTTTCCGCTTCCAGTTCGTTCACCCCATAGATGAGCGAAAACGGACCCGCCTGGCGGACCTGGTCGATGGTGTCGTGGTTGATCTGCCAGGTGCCCCACTCTCCGTCGTTGGTGCGCAGGATCCGGCCGGTGAGCGCGCACTCCGGCCACATCACCCAGTCCGGCCATTGCGGGGAAAGCCCGCCGTCGGGCATTTTCATGGCATCGAGCGCGTTCAAGGTTTCATCCTCGTAGGCCTGGTGGATTTCCAAATCCGACCACAATACCTGCGCGGCATCCTGCGGGATATTGATTTGCACCAGCAAGGTCTTGAGCGGCACCGATTCCGCCCGCCGCTCCATGGAAATCCGGAATTTCCCGTAGCCGTAAAGCGCCATCACCACCAGCGCGGCGATCCGGAACGCCCAGCGGTCCCGGAATCTCCCCTGCGCGGTCCGCACCAGCACCGCTTGGAAAAACACCACCATCAGCGACAGCCCGAGCACTCCGAAAATATCCGCGCCCTGCGCGATCACCCGCGATTCGTGAAACGCCACGCCTAGCGGATTCCAACTGAAGCCGGTGAACAACCACCCGCGCAGCCATTCCAGCCCCGCCCACGCCGCACC
>JBEDKU010000448.1:0-2570 GCA_041172045.1 Verrucomicrobiota bacterium
GCCGCGTGATGATAGGCATGAATTGGTCCACCGTGGTGACCGTGACGAGCCTCTCCAACTTGATCCTCGGCTTAAGCCGCAGGCAAACCGAGGTGATCACGCCGAAACAACCGTAACCGCCAATCGCGAGTGAAAACAATCCGGCGTTTTCCTTGCGGCTGCAGCGGATGGATCGCGCGTCGGCATCGATGAGCGTGAACGCCTCCACATCGTCAATGATCGGCCGCATGTCCAGCCCGCGGCCGTGGATGTTCGCTGCCAGGGAGCCGCCCAGCGTCAGATCGTCGGCACCGGTTTGTTTCTGGCGGATGCTCCAGACCGTCCTGTCATCCAACTGTTGTTCGTGGAGTCCTTGGATGAGCTCCGGCCATTTCAATCCCGCTCCGGCTTCGACGAGGCCTTGGCCGCGATCCACCTCGCCAAGCGCGGTGAGCCGGGAAAGATCCAGCAGCAGCGTGCCTTCGCCGAATTGTTGCCCGCCCATCGCGTGCCTCGCGCCGCAAATCGAGATGGCGAGTCCGTCCATCGCGGCTTGTGAGATCGCGGCCGCGACCTCGTCCTCCGTAACCGGGTAGAGAATCCGGGCGACGCGGGTCCGGTTGAGCTTCGAGTGGACATCATTGCATTGGAGGGCGGATTTCATCGGCTGACGGGGGAGCAAATACAGACGCACTCGCCTCGGGCCAACGGGATTTCGCCCAAGTCCAAGGGAACAAGGATACTTTCTCGCAGGATTTTATCGTCACTGATGACTGGATGACCAAGTCCGGCGTCGGCAAGAAGCGGGATGAGATCCTGCCGGGAAATGCCCCACAGGAACGGCTCGCTTCGCCAGCGCAGCCAGCGGGCGACGAACGGATTCTCGCCGTGAAATCCAATGGAACCTGAGTCGTCCCGCTCCATGAAAGTGAAAACCAAGCGGCCTGCCAGACCGGCGATGTCCCTCATCACCGCACCGACCCGCTCGGCGGAGAGATACATCGTCAAGCCCTCCGCGATGAAAATGGAAGGCCGATCCAGCGAAAACGCGGGGCACGCCCTCAAGTAGGCGGCAAGCGGCTCCTTTGCCAGATCCAGCGGGAGAAAGTGAATGTTAGCCCGCGCTTCAAGTGCCTGGAGCTTTACTGTCTGGGTGGCGTAGTGGTCGATTTCTACAAATGACAGCTGCGGAAACTCGGTGTGCAGACGCCACGCCAAGGTGTCGAAGCCCGCGCCGAGCACCACCACTTGTGAGACGCCCGCAGCGACGGCCTCGCGGACCGCCAGTTCGATGCGGCGTTTGCGGACCAGATAGTGCGCGATGATGCCGGGGATCAACAGGCGTTCGATTCCGAATAGAATTTGCCTAACCTGACGGAAGTCCGTCGCACGGTCAAACCAAGCGCAGTTGAGAATCCGCTTCAAGATCTCCGGCTCCTGATCGGCCACAAGCCGGCCCAGGAATGGATCCTTGGACGCCAGCAGGATGCTGCGGGCGATCAGGATGGCCGTGTCACTGGGCGAGTCGTCGCGCACGCCGGTGGGTTGTCGGTCAGAACGGTTTGGCCAGACCCAGCCAGGCGGCTGTCGCCGCTGCTGCCAGGCAGAGAACCAATACCACCGAACCCGGCAGGACCTTGCGCTTTGCCAAGGCCGGAGCCGCGCCGATGAACAGCCACAGGCCGAGTTTGATCATCCACCAGTACTGGCCCATCGGGGGCTTCTTCAGCATCGCGAAGCCTACCAGCAAGATGAGAACCAAGGAAACGCCGTGAAGGATGGAAGCGCCCTTTTTCCCGGATCCGCCGAGTAGGGTGGCTCCGAGCGAGGTGAAAAGGCCGAGCGCGCCGGCGATGTGCAGTGTTTTGAGTAGAAGCGGGTCCATGGTCGATTCGAAGTGCCGGAGTCTCGCCGCATTCGTTGTGGAATCAAGGCTGTTCCTCGATCTGGACGCTTGTCGGGATTACAGTCCGTAAATCCTCACGGCGTTGTCGTGGAGGATGGCTTCGGATTCGTCGGGTGAAAGCGCTGAAACAAATCCCCGGACCATGTCGGCCCAGACTTGATAGGAATCGATCCGCAACAGGCAGACCGGCCAGTCGGTGCCGAACAGCAGCCGGTCCGGGCCGAAAAGCGCGAGGGCTTCTTCGAAATAAGCGCGCAGCGTGGGTTCGTCGATTTCCGGGGCGAGCACTTCGGTGACCATGCCGGAGAGCTTCACGCCGAGGATGTTGTCGCGCTTGGCGAGCTCGGCCATACCGGCTTTCCACGCGGGATCGATTTTTCCATTGCGGATTTCCGGCTTGGCGAGGTGATCGACGATGATGCCGAGATCGGTTGGCGGTCGACGAGTTGGAGGGCGACGGGGAGTTGCCGTTGGAAAAGTAACAGATCGTAGCGGAGATCCAGGTCGGGAAGCAACGCCAGCCCGCGGTGGAAATCGTCGTGCAGGAAATAGCCGTCCGGCTCGCCCTGGAGGACGTGGCGGACGCCTTTGAACTTGGGATGCGCGGCGAGGCGGCTGAGATCATTTCCCACTTCGGGATCAATCAATGGCACCCAGCCGACGACCCCGGCGATGATGTCCGACT
>JBEDKU010000449.1:0-3043 GCA_041172045.1 Verrucomicrobiota bacterium
CATCCACGACGTGGATCACAAGACCTGCGACGAAATCATGGTCGCGTTGCGCGATTTGATCCCCCGCGCCCGCAGCGGGCGTTTGCGCGGCTCCGAGGTCACCGACGCCACGCTCACCGTCACCAGTCTCGGCGATCTCGGCGTGGAAAGCGTTCTGGGGGTCATCTATCCGCCGCAGGTCGCCCTGGTCGGCTTTGGGAGAATCATCGAACAACCGTGGGCGGAAAACGGCCTGCTAGGCGTTCGTCCGGTGATGTCCGCCTCGCTCGCTGCAGATCACCGCGCCACCGATGGCCAGGTCGGGGCGAGCTTCCTCGGAACCCTCAACCGCTATTTCCAATCCCCCGAATCCCTATGACTGAAGCGGAAATCAAAGCCATCATCATCGCCGGACTCCACCGGATCGCGCCGGAATCCGACCCCGCGTCACTGCGCCCGGATCAAAACATCCGCGCGGCGCTGGACATCGATTCGTTCGACTTCCTCAGACTGCTCATCGCGCTGCACGACAAGACCGGTGTGGAAATCCCTGAGGCGGACTATGGCAAGCTCGTCACCCTCGACGGCATGATCCGCTACCTCGCGGCGAAAATCCAATCGATATGAACACCTTCCCCCCAACCCGCCGCCGCTACGAACCCGGACCGGAAGCAGCCTCTTTCTATCACTTGGACGGCTGCGACCTCGCGCGATGCGCTTGTACGGGCACCGCCTGCTTTGTCTCGAGCCATGCCTTCCGCGATCCCCAACCGACCGGTGATTCGCGGGTCTTCTGTCTTGGCAGGTGTTTCGAGGCTCCTGCCGTCGGCCTTTCGGAAACGCGCCCGAGAATCGGCATCCACTCGTCACAACCGGTGCTGCTCTCCCGCATCGCGAACGGCGGAGCGCGATTCCTGGATGAATACTGCCGCAGCGGCGGCTATCAGGCGTTTGACCGGGCGCTTACCGAGTCGCGTGAGGCGGTGCTCGCCACCATCGAGGACTCCGGCCTGCGCGGCCGCGGCGGCGCGGGATTCCCCACCGGGCGCAAGTGGCGGGCGGCGTCCGAGCAAACGGCAGTGCCGAAATTCATCGTCGCGAATGCCGATGAGGGCGACGCCGGCGCCTTCAGCGATCGTTTTCTCATGGAGGACGATCCACATGCGATCATCGAGGGCATGGCCATCGCAGCATACGCGGTCGGCGCGACCAAGGGCTGGATCTATCTCAGACAGGAATATCCCGCCGCGCGCGCCTCGTTGGAATACGCGCTGGCGGAGGCGCGTGACTTCGGCATTCTCGGCGGGGAGCGGGATTTCGACATCGAGGTCTTCATGGGCCATGGAAGTTATATCTGCGGCGAGGAAAGCTCGCTGCTGCTCGCGATCGAGGGGCGGCGTCCGGAAGTGCTGGCCCGCCCGCCCTATCCGACAGAGAGCGGACTTTACGGCCTGCCGACGGTGACGAACAACATCGAGACCTTCGCCACCGTGCCATGGATCGTGCGCAACGGCAGCGAGGCCTATCAGGTGTTGGGTTTTTCCAAAAGCCGCGGCACCAAGCTGGTGTCGCTCAACTCGCTGTTCCGGTATCCCGGCTTGTATGAAGTGGAGTTCGGAATTTCCGTGCGCCGCATCGTAGAGGAAATCGGCGGTGGTTTGCGCACCGGCACTTTGAAGGGCGTGATCATCGGCGGCCCGCTTGCCGGCATCATCCCGCCGGCGCTGTTGGACGTGCCGTTTGGTTTCGAGGAACTCGCCGCCATCGGTGCCGGCGTGGGGCACGGCGGGGTGGTCGCCTTCGATCCGTCCACGTCCATTCCCGCGCTGGTCCGGCACGTGTTTTCATTCGGTGCCGGCGAGTCATGCGGCAAGTGCACGCCCTGTCGTCTTGGCTCCCGGCGGATCGAACGCATGTTCACGAACGGCGGCTCCAAGACCGACGAAGCGCAGTGGCGGGAAGTCGTGAGCGCCTTGAGATGCACCAGTCTTTGCGGTCACGGCACCGGTCTCGCCGCCTTCGCGGAGTCCGTGCTGCGCTACTATGGAGAGGAGGTCGCGCCATGCTTCAGGTAATCATCAACGGCCGGTCCTGCGAGGCGCCCGAAGGATCGACGATTCTCGGTGCCCTGCGCGCGCTCGACATCGAGGTGCCGACGCTTTGTCACGATGACCGGCTGCATCCAACAGGTGCGTGCCGGCTCTGTGTGGTGGCCGTGAACGGCTGGGGGCGCCTGGTTTCCGCCTGTAACACGGCCCTGCAGGACGGCATGGAAATCGAGACGCATTCGCCCGCCGTCGAGGACGCGCGGCGGACTTTGTTGCGCTTGCTCGCAGCAGACTATCCGGTTGCTGCCACCGCGCAAGCGCCCGACAAGCCGTTTCACCACTGGCTCCATCATCACGGCGTCACCGCGACCGGGGATGGCACGCGACCGCATTTCACCGACACCACCCATCCCTATCTGCGGGTGGACATGGACCGTTGCATCACTTGTTCACGCTGCGTGAGGATTTGCGACGAGGTGCAGGGTCAGTTCGTATGGCGGGCGTGGAACCGTGGCGACGCCACGCGCTTCATGCCGAACCGTGGCGGCAGTCTGTTGGAGAGTGATTGCGTGAGCTGTGGCGCGTGTGCCGATACTTGTCCGACGGGTGCGATCGAGGATATTCCGCTTCTTGATCATGGCATGTTGGAGAAATGGACCCGCACGACCTGTCCGTATTGCGGCACCGGCTGCGAGATGCTCGTCGGTTCGCGCGGGGATCGCATCGTGCAGGTGAAGCCGGCGCTCGACGCGCCGGTGAACAAGGGCCATCTCTGTGTGAAAGGCCGCTATGCGTTCGGTTTCACCCACTCGCCGGACCGCGTGCGAGAGCCGATGATCCGCGAGGGCGGGGCATGGCGCACGTTGACGTGGGAGCGTGTGACCGACTTCGTTGCGAAGCGCCTGCGCGTCATCCTCGACGCGCACGGCCCGCGGAGTGTCGGCATGCTGGGCTCGGCGCGTGGCACGAACGAGGAAAACTATGTCGCCCAGAAATTCGCCCGCGTCGTGCTCGGC
>JBEDKU010000450.1:0-6230 GCA_041172045.1 Verrucomicrobiota bacterium
ATCCGCAAGAAGCTGGGCATCAAGCGCGTGCGCTCGGATACTTTCGGTTACCTGCAGCGTTCGTTCATGGGCATCCAGTCGGACCGCGACGCCCGCGAGGCGCGCGAGGTCGGCGAAAAAGCCGTGCAATACGCGATGTGGGACAATGTCGACGGCTCGGTGGTCATCAAGCGTCCAGTGCTCAACTACAGCGTCGATTACGAGCTCGTGGACATCGCGAAGGTCGCCGGCAAAACCCGCCATATGCCGGACAATTTCATCAACGCGGCCGGCAACGGCGTGACCGATGATTTCATGAACTACTGCCGCCCGCTGCTCGGCTCCGACCTACCGGAACCGCACCGCCTGCGCGCGCCGAAGGTGGCGAAGATCCTGCACAAGTAAGGCTTGCCCGTGGACTGCGTGCAGCCCGCTGCCGCTGTCGGGTGTTGCCAGCCTGCTGGCGGAGAGACGACTCACGTTCACTCACGGCATGCCGCAGCAGGCTGCGGGCATCACAGCGGCAGCAGGCTGCCGTCAGTCCACGGTGAGTTTATCAGTCCATCTCGACGCGGTAGCGCGGGATGGACTTGTCGATTTCCAAGCTCCACGCGTCGATCCCGCCGCGCAGACCGTAGGTTTCGTTCAAGCCGTGTCCGCGGAACCAGGCGACCTGGTCGAGCACGTTTCTCCCGCTGTGATCGTATAACAGGATCGGCGTCTTGGAATCTCCCGCAAAAAGCTGCTGCTGGAGTTCCTGGGTGAAAAACTCCGATCCCTGAATCATCACCGCCTCGTGTTCTTCACGAGTCCGCAGGTCGAGGAGCCGGAAATCCGCCAGTTTCTCCTTCGCCACGGCAGGCTCTATCCACATCGCGGAATCGTGGACATGACTGGCAAGCAGGTGCTCGAGCGCCTCGTCCGCCGGGATTTCCGAGCGGGCGCAGAGTTCCGCGAGGGTTTCCTCATTGGAAAACGCACAACTTTGGCAGCCGCCGAGATGATAGCGGGCGAAAATCGCCCGCCGCGCGCCGGGCAGGGTTTCAAGGATGAGACTCATCGGTGAGTCGGTGGTAAGATCGGCAGCTTGCATCGCCGGAAACCTAGCCGACGCACCGGGGAAAACAACCTTGGCGATTCAGGCCCCGTTTACCGCCGCGCCTCTTCCTTGGCAAGCAGCGCGGCCTCCTCCTCATGCGAATGGATCTGCAACAACGCCTGCACCCCGTCCTTCGCGGCGGTGGCCTTGACGATGCTGCGGATGGCCGCCGCCGTGAATCCCTCCCTGCCGATCAGCATCGCCACATCTTTCTTCACCAGCACCAGCTTGAGGCGCAGTCCGGCGGGCCCCATTTGCGTGATCTTGATCTGCGCCCGGTCAGGCTCATCGATCAAATTCACGGCCACGTATTGCACGAAATTCTTCAAGCGGAGAGTGACCGCCTGCATTTCCTCCGAACTCAATCCTTGGACCGCTGGCTTGGCCGGCTCTTGTGGCGCGGGCTTGGGTTCGGGGTGCAAGGCACTTCTGAAATCCCAGTCCATCACCTTGTAGTGGGCGGTCCGTTTGAAAAAATCGACGACATCCACTTCCTGGTTCGCCACTTTTCTCACCGCGGGCAGGACGGTCCGGAAATCCCAATCCATCACCCGCACCCTCCCCAGTCGTTTCAGCGACCGACTGAGCTCCAGGTCCTTGATCTCCGGATTCAAAAGCTCCATGAAATCCCAGTCCGTGACCTGGATGTCCCCAAGCTGCTTGAGGGACTTGGCGAGTTCGGAAGCACGCTTTGACATAATTTTCATGCGGAACCTACACCGCGAAACGGGCGTGGCTCAAAACAAAAAATCGCGGGCAGGCCGGATGCGCCAAGCGCCCAAAGTAGTCCGGGACTTCAGTCCGTTCTGAGCGCAAGTCGGAGACTCAAAGATGGACTGAAGTCCTGGACTACTTTTTCCGCTGTTTCCAAACGGCGATCGGTGGCTAAGCTGCCGCCATGCCGAGGGAACGCGATCCGGACGAACCAAAAATCTACTTTCTGCCGAACCTGATGACGGCCTGCAATCTGGCATGCGGATTCTTCGCCGTGCTGATGATTTTCCGCGGCCTCGTGGAAGTGGGGAGCACCAAGCTGCCGCCGAAGGAATATTACGAACAGCTTAAGCCCTACTACGAATACGCGATCCTGCTGATCTTCGGGTCCTGCCTCTTCGACCTGCTCGACGGCCGCCTGGCGCGACTGGGTGGACAGGAATCACCGTTCGGGCAGGAGTTCGACTCGCTGGCGGACATTATTTCCTTCGGTATGGCTCCGGCGATGCTGCTCTCGAAAGCGGTGCTTTTCCCGCTGGGCAATGTCGGCTGGGCGATCGCGCTGGTCTATCTGATCTGCGGCGCGATGCGGCTGGCGAGATTCAACTGCCTGGCGTCGATGCCGAAAAAACCCGGCGCGTCCACCGATTTCCGCGGCCTGCCGATCCCGATGGCGGCGGGATTCATCGCCTCGCTGACATTCCTGCTCATCGACCTTTACAAGAACGACCACGAGCTCGGCATGTGGAAATACATCCTTGCCGGAGCCATGTTAGGACTCTCGCTGCTGATGATCAGCGACGTGCGCTACCCGAGTTTCAAGAAGGTCGGCTGGAACACGCGCGGCACCCTGGGAGCCATCGTCATCGCGATGCTGCTGGTCTTCGCGATCGTGCAATTCCGCTACGTCATGCCGGTGGCGCTGTTCAGCTTGTTTCTGCTATACGGATTCATCCGGCCATGGGTCTCCCAGAAACTGCGGAAGGAAATCGAGGTGGAAACCGACCCGGAGGAAGACGCCGAAAGGGATCTTTGAGAGCATGGACGCCCCCAACCAACGTCCGGTCTGGATGACCCTGCTGCTGGTCCTGCTGCCCCTGTGGCTGGTGGGCTCGGGCGGCGGCGCACTTTGGTACTATTTCCACCGCGAGAAAAAGGAGGCACTGGTGGAGCAGGAGCGCTTCGCCCAAAACGTCTCGACCCCGCTGCTGGCCGACGATCTGCGGAAAATCGTGGAAGTGATCGGCGAGCGGAACGCCTCGTCCGAATCCGCCGCCGCGAATCTCACCCGCACCGCCTCGATGATCGAGGGGCTGCTAGGACCGTCCAACACCGGCTACGCCGTCCGCCGGACGAACGGCCCGGCGAAGTGGCCGCTGCTGCAGGTCACGCTCACTGGCAAAGATCCGCAAGCGCCGGCCGTCTGGGTGCTGACTTCCTATGACAGCCGCGCCGGCTCGCGCGGAGTCGAGGCGAACGCCACCGGTCTCGCCGCCACGCTCGCCGCCGCGCAGGCGCTGGCCCGGGACAAGCCGAAGGTTTCCATCCATTTCGTCTTCCTGCCTCACGCGAACGATCTGGAATCCCCGGTCATCGAGACTGCCGCGAAATTTCTGGAGCTGATGAAAGCCGCCGGTCCGCCGAAATCCATGCTCTGCGTGGAATCCATGGGCGCGGGCGAACCGCTGTGGCTGAGCTCCCGGGAAACCTCCGCCGCGCCGCTCGATCTCGTGTCCGGCCTCGGCGCGGTTTACGGCGCGGAAGTGGTATGCCTGGGCGAGGATACGGACCTCGCCAGCACGTTGTTTGAAATGAACCTGCCTGCCGTCCGGGTCGCCACACGTCCGCTGCTGCTGCCTGATGAGGCGGACGACCGGCTGCCATTTGCGCCGACGGTGACGGCCTCGACCGGACGACTGATCGAACTGATCCGCCGCTGCGCTGCCAAATAACGCAAGATTCCCGGTTGCGGAAATCTCGATGCCGTCCAAAATCATTTCATCAACGAAATCGCCGGACACTCCCGCCGATTCCTCCCCACTTTTTCCATGCGCCCCACCGACCTCGACCCTGCCTTCATTTCCCACGCCCCCGGCTATTGGTCGGACGAAGCCACGGAAAACTGGGATGACCACCGCTGGCAACTCAGACATCGTGTCGATTCCCTCGCGGATCTCGACCTGCGGCTGAACCTGACCGACGAAGAACGCGCCGGCGTCCTGCTCGCGGGCACCAAGTTGGCGATGTCGATCACGCCGCACTTTTTCAACCTCATCGACCGCGATGACCCGGATTGCCCGATCCGCCGCCAGGTGATTCCACGCATCGAGGAAGGCTGGAACGCGCCCGAGGAAATGGCGGATCCGTGCGGCGAGGATTCCCACATGCCGGTGCCCGGACTCGTCCACCGCTATCCGGACCGGGTTCTCTTCCTCGTCACCGATCGCTGCGCCTCCTACTGCCGCTACTGCACCCGCTCGCGGGTCGTTTCCGGCGTTGGTGAACAACACCTTGAAACCCAGTGGGAACCGGCATTCCAGTATCTCGAAAAGCACACCGAAATCCGCGACGTCCTGCTTTCCGGTGGCGATCCCCTGCTCTTCTCGGACGACCGCTTGGATAAAATCCTGACGCGTTTGCGCGCGATTCCGCACATCCAGTTCATCCGCATCGGTTCGCGGATTCCGATTTTCCTGCCCCAGCGGATCACGCCGGAGCTGTGCACGATGTTGAAAAAACACCATCCGCTGTTCATTTCCATCCACAGCAACCACCCCCGCGAACTCACCAGCGAAGTCCGTGATGCGCTCGGCCGCCTCGCCGACGCCGGCATCCCGCTTGGCAACCAAAGCGTGATCCTGCGCGGGGTGAACGACAGCGTGGAAGTCCAAAAAGCGCTCGTGCAGAAACTGCTGATGTGCCGCGTGAAGCCTTACTATCTCTACCAGTGCGACCTCATCAACGGCTCGTCTCACCTCAGAACACCCGTCGCGGAAGGCGTCGCCATCATCGAAGGCTTGCGCGGCCACACGACGGGCTACGCGATTCCCCAATTCGTCATCGACGGCCCCGGCGGCGGCGGCAAAATCCCGATCAATCCCAACTACGTGGTGGATACCGCGTCCGGGAAGATCACGCTGCGGAATTTCGAGGGCGAAATCTTCGAGTATCCGGATCCCACGCCGATCCCGGCGATGGATCTGGATTTGCTGCATCAGAAAGCACTCAGCCGCTCGATGTGAGTGGAAGGAGGCGAAACCGTTCTTGCCCGGGCCGCATGATTGATAGAATCTCCGCCCTGTGGAGAACCTCGCAGAACCACTCACCCCCGCCGCTCACACCAACGACGGCTTTTTTAAAGCGGTGTTCTCGCAACCAGAACACGCTATCGCGTTTTTCAAGAGTCACCTACCGCCAGCCATCGCTGAGAAAATGGACTGGGACTCGCTGGTGGTTCTTCCCGGTTCGTTTGTGAAATCCAGCCTCCAGCAGGTGCATTCGGATCTTCTCTTTTCCGTCCCCATCGGCGGACGTGAGTCGCTGCTTTATCTTCTTTTTGAGCACCAAAGCAGCCCGGACCCAACCATGCCCCTGCGTGTGCTGGGCTACGTTACGGAGATTTACACCAAGCACCACAAATCTCACGGATTTCCGCTGCCGCCGGTGCTACCCTTCGTTTTCCACCAAGGACCGGAAACTTGGAACATCTCCACCGCCTTTGAGGATCTCTTCGCGCTTCCCGGCGAACTCACCGACGATCTGCTGCCATTTTTGCCGAAATTCCACCACGCGCTGCTCGATCTTACCCACTTTGATCCCGCCACCGAAGAGGCCGACACGCGGATGCAAGTCGTCCTCCAGCTCATGAAACTCACCCGACAGAGGGAACTGCTACGATTTTTCAAATGGCTATCCGGATTTCCCGCCACGGACCTCCCCGACAACCTCCTCGGTCTGATGTTGCTCTACGCCCTGCACACCGACAGCGACCTTGACGCGGAAAAAATCTACCATAGCCTCTCAACCAATCCTGAACTTGAAAAAAGCACCATGTCCGTTGCAGAAAAACTGAAAGCCGAGGGCCGCATGGAGGGAATCTCCCAAGGAATCTCCAAAGGTCTTTGGGTCGGAAAGATTCAATCCCTGCAGGAATTTCTCGGTCAGCCGGTGACTTGCTGTGAGGAACTGGAAATCCTGGAATCTGCGGAACTCGAGAGCCGCCACGCGGAACTTCACCGCGAATACGAGGCCCGCTTCAAGCGGTAAACCGACACGCGCCTTCCAAAGGTCGGCGATTCCACTTGCGGCGAGGACGTCCTCAAACCTGTTGCCTCATAAATCGAGCACACCGAAAGATTCCTGACCGACCGGGAGCGTTGCCTCATGATTAGGACACCGTAGCGGCTTGGTTTTTTGTTCTTGGTTTGCTTGCCCTTGC
>JBEDKU010000451.1:0-5223 GCA_041172045.1 Verrucomicrobiota bacterium
GTGATGGCGCGGGGCGACGGCGGCAAGACGGTGTTCGAGACCGATGATGATCGGAAGGCCTTCGTGTTCCGGCTGGGCCAGGTTTGTGGAAGTCATGGCTGGCGGGTTCACGTGTGGGTGCTCATGGACACGCGAGCCGTTGGCAGCGGGGCCATGTGAATGATATCGCAGACAACGGACTCCGGCAACGCGGATCAGGCGGGTGCGCCCATGGGTTTCGCAGCGGGTGGCGGAGGCGCTCTTCATGTCCGTGCGACTGTCCGGAGTTCGACCCTTCGGGATGTCTGTTGAAGAGCACGATAAACCGTGAACTCAGGACGGTTTTCCGCCGGTTCAGGCGTAACTGCGGATGGAAACGTGGGTTTCCTCATAAACGAGCGGCTCCTTGTGGAGGATGGGCTCGTTGCCAGGTCCTTTGTATTCCCAGGCGGAGACGTGGGCGAAATTCGCGTCGTCGCGGCGGGCTTCGCCGGCTTGGGTGCTGCCGGCGATGACTTCCGGGCTGTTGTCGAAGAACTGGTGCTCGACGCGGAAGTGGCCGCCACAGGATTCCTCGCGGGCGAGGGCGTCGTAGCACATGACTTCACCGAACTCGATGAAGTCGGCGACGCGGCCGGCTTTTTCGAGTTCCATGTTGGCATTCGCACCGGAGCCGGGGATGAGCACGTTTTCCCAGAATTCCTCGCGGATTTGCGGGATTTTCGCGAGAGCCTCGGTGAGTCCCTCGCGGGAGCGGGCCATGCCGCACTTGTCCCAGATGGTCATGCCGAGCTCGCGGTGGAAGGAATCCACGGTGCGCTTGCCCTTGATGGAGAAGAGTTTGTTGATGCGCTCGCGGGTTTCGGCCTCGGTCTGCTTGAACTCGGGCATGTCGGTGCTGACGGTGCCGGGTTTCTGGGTGACGAGGTAGTTGGCGATGGTGGTGGGGATGACGAAGTAGCCGTCGGCGAGGCCCTGCATGAGGGCGGAGGCACCGAGGCGGTTCGCGCCGTGGTCGGAGAAATTCGCTTCTCCCAGGACATGGAGACCGGGGACGTTGGACATCAGATTGTAGTCCACCCAGAGTCCGCCCATGGTGTAGTGGACGGCGGGATAGATCATCATGGGGCCTTTGTAGGGGTCCTCGCCGGCGATCTTGTCATACATCTGGAAGAGGTTGCCGTAGCGGGAGCGGATGGTGTCCTCGCCGAGGCGCTTGGTGGCATCCCGGAAATCGAGATAAACCCCGAGGCCGGTGGGAGCCACGCCGCGGCCGTCGTCACAGGCTTCCTTGGCGGCGCGGGAGGAAATATCGCGCGGTGCGAGGTTACCGAAGGACGGGTACTTCCGCTCCAGGAAGTAATCGCGGTCGTCCTCGGGGACCTCCGCGGCGGTGATGAGCTTCTTGCGGAGTTTTTCGGCGACTTCGCGGGATTTAGGCGCCCAGATGCGGCCATCGTTGCGGAGCGACTCGGACATCAGGGTGAGCTTGGATTGGTAATCGCCGCTGACCGGGATGCAGGTCGGGTGGATCTGGGTGTAGCAGGGATTGGCAAAAAGCGCCCCGCGGCGGGCGGCGCGCCAGGCGGCGGTGACGTTGCAGCCCATCGCGTTGGTGGAGAGGAAAAAGACGTTGCCGTAGCCGCCGGTGGCGAGGATCACGGCGTCCGCGGCGTGGGTGGAAACGGTGCCGGTGTTCAGGTCGCGGACGACGATGCCTTTGGCGTGGCCGTTGACGAGCACGAGGTCGAGCATCTCGGTGCGCGGATACATCTTCACGCCACCCTTGTGGATTTCCTTTTCAAGCGCCTGATAGCATCCGATGAGAAGCTGCTGGCCGGTCTGGCCGCGGGCGTAGAAGGTGCGGGAAACCTGCGAGCCGCCGAAGGAGCGGTTGTCGAGGAGGCCGCCGTATTCGCGGGCGAAGGGGACGCCCTGGGCGACGCATTGGTCGATGATGGAGTTGGAGACCTCGGCGAGGCGATAGACATTTCCCTCACGGGCGCGGAAGTCGCCGCCCTTGATGGTGTCGTAGAACAGGCGGCGCACCGAGTCGCCGTCGTTCTGGTAGTTTTTCGCGCCGTTGATGCCGCCCTGCGCGGCGATCGAGTGGGCGCGGCGCGGGCTGTCCTGGTAGCAGAAGCACTTCACCTGATAGCCCATTTCCGCGAGCGAGGCGGCGGCGGCACCACCGGCGAGGCCGGAACCGACGACAATGACGGTGAATTTCCGCTTGTTCGCCGGGTTGATGAGCTTGGAGTCCATCTTGTGCTTGGACCATTTTTGATCAAGCGGGCCGGACGGGATTTTGCTGTCGAGGACGATGGACATGGCGGATTGGGATTGGAAAAGTGAAAAAAGTGGGTGGCAGCTGGATCAGTGGCCGGTGGCTTTGGCCAGGGCGGCGAAGTAGCCGGGGAACAGGTTGATCGCGAGCGGGATGGAAATGAAGCCGAGCCAGATGAACAGGGCGTAGCCGACGGAAATCTGCTTGATCAGGCCCTCCGACTTCTTGGTGCGCAGGCCGATGGTCTGGAAGATCGAGCCGACGCCGTGCATCAGGTGCGAGCAGAGCAGCGTCATGGCGATAACGTAAAACGCGGTGACGTGCAGGACACCAAGCCCGGAAAAGCCGTCGATCACCATCAGCCAGGCGTTGTGGACTTCGCCCTCGACGCCGTGGATCGTGGTCTTGTAGCGGGCGAGGGTGTTGTATTCATTGCCGATGCGGGCGGTGAAATGCAGCATGTGGTAGATCACGAAGGCGAGGATGGTGAGGCCGGAGAGGATCATGGTCCGCGAGGACTTGGAGGCCTGGATGGTGGCCTTGTATTCATAGGCCTGGCGGGCGGCGCGGTTCTGACGGGTGAGCGCGATGGTGGCCACGATGTGGGCGGTCACCATGACCAGCATGACCGCGCGGAAGCCCCAGATGCCCACTCCGTGGAGCATGTGGTGGAGGAAATAGGCGTATTGGTTGAATGGTTCCGGCCCCATGAAGACGACCAGGTTTCCAACAAGATGGCCGGCGAGGAAGAGGACCAGCACGATGCCGGTGATGGCGACTACGAGCTTTTTCCCGATGGAGGAGGACCAGTAAGTTTCGAGGCAGCGGGTAAGGGCGTTCATGGCGTTAAAAAGGGGATGGCTTCGCAAGCCGCGCGAGGAATAGACAGGGAGGATTGGCTTTTCAAGGGGAGAGTCTGCCGGAAGTGAAATCCGTGCAGCGAATGGTCGGATTTGCGGCATAACCGGGAAAACTTTCCGCCGGCTTAAATTTGCCGCAAGGACATTAAAAAGTTGGCCCGCCGCCTGCTAAAACGTCATTATAGAACCCATGGAAATGTTTAACGGCTACGATCCGGGCAAGTTTTACGATGAAATGTTCGGCGAGGACGGCTCAGTCAGAAATCACTGCGCGCCACTCCTCCAGAAGTTTGGAAAGCTCGATCAGCGCGATTTCCTCGCGCGGAAAGCGAATTCCGAACTCTACTTCCTCCGCCAGGGAATCACTTTCAACGTCTATCACGACGACCGGGGGACCGAGCGGATTTTCCCCTTCGATCCGATCCCGCGGGTGATGCCGGCGGCCGAGTGGGAGCACCTGGAGGCCGGGCTCACGCAGCGGATCGTGGCCTTGAACCTTTTCCTCCACGACATCTACCACGACCAGCAGATCCTCAAGGACGAGGTGATTCCCCGTTTCTACATCGAGCAGGCGAAGCACTACCGGCCGGAATTCCGCGGGGTGGACGTGGCGGCGGACACTTACATCCACATTTGCGGCAGCGATCTGATCCGCGGTGGCGACGGCGTTTACTACGTGCTCGAGGACAACGGCCGCTGCCCGTCGGGGGCTTCGTATCTTCTGGAGAACCGCAACGCGCTGAAGCGGGCGTTTCCGGGAATTTTCGAGTCGCTGGGCGTGCGTCCGGTCGATTCCTATCCGCGGGACCTGCTGAACATGCTTCATCACATCTCGCCGCGGCAGGACAAGGATCCGGTCTGCGTGTTGCTCACGCCCGGTTGTTATAACAGCGCCTATTTCGAGCACTGCTATCTGGCGCGGGAAATGGGCATCGACATCGTCGAGGGCAAGGACCTCGTGGTGGTGGACAAATTCGTCTACATGCGCACCACCCGCGGGCTGCTGCGGGTGGATGTGATCTACCGGCGCATCGACGACGATTTCATCGATCCCGTGGTTTTCCGCAAGGACTCCGTGCTCGGCGTACCGGGGCTCATGAACGCCTACAAGGCGGGCAACGTCTCCCTCGCGAACGCGGTGGGAACCGGCGTGGCGGACGACAAGGTGATCTATTACTTCGTGCCGCGCATGATCGAATACTACCTCGGACAGGAGCCGATCCTGCCGAACGTTCCCACCTATCTGGCGTCGGAGGCGGAGGACATGAAATACATCCTCAAGAATCTCCCCGAGCTGGTGGTCAAGGCCGCCAACGAGTCCGGCGGCTACGGCATGCTGATGGGACCGACCGCCACCAAGGACGAGATCGAGTCCTTCCGCGAGCGCATCATCGCGGATCCGCGCAACTACATCGCCCAGCCTGTGATCTCGCTCTCCACCTCGCCGACTTGGTGCGATGGGGCGATGGAGGGCCGCCACATCGACCTGCGGCCGTACATCATCTACGGCAAGGACGTGAAAATCGTGCCTGGCGGACTGACCCGCGTGGCGCTGACGAAAAACTCACTGATTGTAAACTCTTCCCAAGGCGGCGGCAGCAAGGATACTTGGGTGCTCCGCTAATCAACTCCTATGCTCTCCCGAGTCGCCAATACTTTATACTGGATGGTCCGCTATGTGGAGCGGGCCGACAACCTTGCCCGCTTGATCGACGTCAACCAACAGCTGCTGTTGGATTTTGAACGGCTCGACAGCGAGCGTCTCCGCGGATTCTGGCAGCCCATCATCCTCAGCACCGGCGACGAGGACGCCTTCGCCAAGCTCTACGACGAGACCGGCAGCGCGGAAGTCATCCGGTTCCTGACCAATGACCCGAAGAACCCGAACAGCATCACCTCCTGCATCGCCCTTGCGCGGGAGAACGCACGCACCGTCCGCGACCAGTTATCGGACGAGTTGTGGGAGGAACTGAACGCGCTCTATCTGTTTTCCCGCTCCGAGGATGCGCACAAGCTGTTCGATGTCGATCCGCCGCGCTATTACGAGAACATCCGCCGGTCCGCGATGACCTTCCTCGGGATCGCCGCTTCCACGAC
>JBEDKU010000452.1:0-3027 GCA_041172045.1 Verrucomicrobiota bacterium
GTGAAAACCACCCGCACCTGGAAGCCGCCCGCAAGCTGCTCGGATGGAACGGCGGCGGCGCGAACAGCTCCGGTCGCGGCATCGCGAACATCGACACCCAGGGCAACGTCCATCCCGACCAGTTCTGGCAGGACATCGATCTCGGCAACGTCAAACAGACTCCGTTCTCCACCATCTGGGAGGGCCAACACGCGCCCTCCGCCGCCAAGCTGGAGGAGATCCGCTCGATCGGCCTGCTCAGCAACGAGCAGCGCCAGGCGAAAATCCAAGGCCCGTGCGGCGACTGCCGCTGGTTCGCACTTTGCGGCGGCGGCTTCCGCACCCGCGCGGCGGCGGTCAACGGCCACATGTGGGGGTCGGACCCCGGTTGCTACCTGAGCGAAAGCGAAACCGCGGTGGAGCAATTGATGGCGGTTTGATTCCCTATCAATCTGAAACCAAAAAAGGCCCGCATTGCTGCGGGCCTTTTTGAAAATAACCTGACCGATCCATCAGCCGCCGATATCGGTGCGACCGGAGAGTTGGGCGCCTTCCTCCATCGAGAAAACCTTGGATTTGATGTCGCCGTTGATCTTGGACTTGTCCTTCAGCTCGCAGCGCTCGGAGGTGATCTTGCCTTCCACCTTGCCGTAAACCTTCACTTCGCCGGCGGTGACGTCGCCCTTGATGATGGCGTTCTCGCCGATGGTGACGCGGCCCTTGTCCGAAGTGATTTCACCGTCGATCTTGCCATCGATGATCATGTCGTTGGAGAAGCGGATGGAACCGATGATTTCGATTCCACTGGAAAGCACGTTTGTCGGATTGGCCATGGCGGGAACTGAACAGAGGTCTGGAGGGTTGGCAATAAGATTTCCTGAGCGGGCGGGGCGGACTCTGGGGTTATTGCAGGCCTTTGAGGATCTGGCGGCGGACTTCGACGATGTCGATCTCGCCGGTGTGACGCCAGAGAATCGCGCCGCCGGGGGCGACGAGCAGGGTGTGGGGCAACGCTCCGGACCACTCGGGATCAATGGCTTGGGCCATCGCGTCCGGATTTCCACCGGTCCAGTGGTAGTTGTTCGAGCCGCGGCCGTCCTCCTTCATGGACTTGGCGACCGGGTCGGGCAGCGCGGCGTGGCGGGATTCCAAAAATTTTAGAACCGCAGGCCGCTGGTCAACCGGGTCCAGGCTGATGGAAACGAACTCGACCGGGCGGTTTTGAAACCGGCGGCCGGCATCGACGAGTTCCGGGAATTCCTTCACGCACGGACCGCAGGTGGTGGACCAGAAATTGATGAGGCGGAGTTTCTTCGAGCCGTTGGCGCGGAGATTCTTCGAGAGTTCCTCATTGAGATCCTCCACAGTGACCGGGCGCTTTTCCCAGGCGGCCTGATCGGCGGCGACCTTGCCGGTTTTGAAAAGCCACTTCGTCGAGCAGCCGAACGAGCGGGTGACAGGCTCCTTCACTTCCGTGCCGGCGAGCAGGGCGTCGATGGCATCGCGCAGATAGCTCTTGTCCACGGTCCCGGAATTCCGTCCGCCGTCGTCCATGCGGCCGGTGTAGCGCAACTTGCGGGCGGCATCGAAGAGGAAGACGTGGGGCGTGGACTGCGCTCCGCAGGCGGTGGTGAACGTCTGTTTTGCGCCGTCGTAGAGATAGGGAAAGGTCCAGCCATAGTCTTTCGCAAAGGGGGTCATTTCCTCGAAGGAGTCGTTGAAAGGCGAGTAGCCGAGTTCGTCGGGAGTGAGGCTGCCGGGGTTGTTGCCGTTCACGGCGACGAGCGCGACGCCCTTGCCCTTGCAATCCTGATAGACCGTCTCCATCCGCGAGGCCGCCGCCACGGAGTCCGGGCAGTGGTTGCAGGTGAAGATCACGCAAAGCAGCTTGGCGTCCTTGAAATCCGCTTGGCTGTACGTCTTTCCGTCCGTGGCCGGCAGCGAGAAACCCGGGAGATCCGAGCCGATCGGCAGCACTTTCGGGATTTCCTGCGCCATCACCGGAAGCACAAGCGCTGCCGCCAAGCCGAGTATCGTCTTCAATTTCGTCATGCGGGTGGATACTTCGCCACCTGGCGCGTTCATGCAAAATATTTCAGGGGATGCGAACCGGCTTGCCGACTCCCCCACTCCGCCGCCTTGCTGACCCTATTGTCTCACATGTTTCGCGTGGGTTGATCCGCGCTTGTTGATGGATTGGAAGAAAAGACGCTCCGGGTGCTCGGGTTGCGTTGTCGGAGTTCATTCAAAGATCCGGCCCGCGGCGCGGGATCACCTCTGGATTCAAATGTCGAAGACACCATCTCTTGTCCGTGTTGTGTTAGTCGGGCTGAGTGTGGGTATTCCCGCTTGCAGTTCCGCGAAAGCGGATGCCGCGAAAACCACCGGCGTCTTGACCGGTCAACTTGCCGAGGGAACTCCTCGCGAGAAACTTTGGTCGGTCCCGCTGCTGTATCGGAATCCCGCGAATCCCTACCTCCAGGAACTCACATTCCAAGGGCAGCTCCAACTTCAATACGCCTACGGTTCCGACGACGCGGGGCAATACGGCAGCGGAGAAATGCCGGACGAGAACACCTGGGGCAACATCGACGTCCGCCGTTTCCGTCTCGGCATGAAGGCGCTGATGTTCAACAGCCTGAAGTTCCACAGCCTGCTGGATCTCTATCCGGACTTCTCGACGGAGGTTTACAAAGGCATCGCGGAGGCCTATCTCGCCTACTCGGTGAGAGAGGCATTCACGCTCGGCGTCGGAAAAACCGAGGTCAAATTCACCCGCGAGATGGAGATCTCATCCCGCGAGATCCTCCCGTTCGAACGCTCCCAACTCGTCAACCTGTTCTACTCCGGCGAGCTCAGCGGCGCGTGGATCTCCGGCAAGGGAATCGCCGGCGGCTGGCTGTATGAACTCGGATCCTACAGCAACGACATCACCCGGGAATTCACCGTCTTCGGCGGAGGCACCGTGGTTCTGTCGAAAGTCGTCTACAACTACACTCACTCTTCCGGCTTCGACTTCGCCCAGGCCGAGCTTCACTATCAGCATAA
>JBEDKU010000453.1:0-3886 GCA_041172045.1 Verrucomicrobiota bacterium
AATCCTCCTCCCGGGCAATCCCGGTCACCTGCGTGTGCAGCCTGAGTTCGAGAAGCGGCTCCGCGGAAACCAACTCATCCGCGATCCGCACGAACTCGACCGGGTGCTGCGGCAGCACGTCGAGCCGCCCCATCCGCACCGGACCGATTCCGGTGGCGGCGATCATCCGCCCGGCCATTTCCGCTGCAAACCCAGGATTCGCCAGCACCGCGCCAGGTTCGTCACTCAGCAAATACAAGCCGCAAAACGTATGCACCAGCGAAGCAGTGCCCATGCCGCCGAGAAATCCGTGGCGCTCGATCAACAAGGTCCTCGCCCCCGCACGCGCGGCGGTCACCGCCGCTGCCAGCCCCGCGCACCCTCCGCCGATCACCGCGACATCGAAGGACTCGCGCGGCGGCTTCATGAAGTCCGCAAGGCGATCAGCGCGGCCAGCGTCGTCGGTGTGGCGAGGTTCGCCTTGGTCAGGTCTTCGGGTCCGAGCTCGATGCCGAACCGGTCCTCCACCGCCACGACGAGCTGCATCACGGCCATCGAATCCAGCCCGGCCTCAAACAAATCGCCATCTTCGGGAAAATCCCAATCCAGTTCGAGCACTCCTTCATCGTTGAGCCAGTCGATGACTTCCGTAGGGGTCGGTGAATTATTCTTCGAAACTTCCATGTGGAAAAACGGTGCAATGGCTCATTCCGGGCATCAAGCGGAAAGGTGGAAAAAAATCGTCCGCTGAAAATTCAGAACTCCACTTCGCTTCCAAGCTCCGCCACCTCGATGGATCCGGTGTGCAACGCCATCAGCCCCTCGCGGAGATTCATGGCGTTTTCCGGCTCGCCGTGCACCAGCCAGACGCGCTCCTTCCGCCCGCCGATGCGCTGGAAATAATCCAACAGCTCCGAGTGATCCGCATGGCCGGAGAACGAATCGATGGTCTCGATTTTCGCCCGCACCTTGTAGCGCTCGCCGAGGATGGAAACCTCCCGCTCGTGGTCGCGGATGCGGCGGCCCAGCGTGTTGTCCGCGCAATAACCGACGAACAGGACCGTGGTTTTCGGATCGCCGATGTTGTTTTTCAAATGATGCAGGATCCGCCCCGCCTCGCACATGCCCGAGGCGGAGATAATGATCGCCACTCCCGGAATCTTGTTAAGCGCCTTGGAGCCGTTCACCGTCCGCACCAGCGTTAGATTTTCGAAGCCAAACGGGTTCTCCCGCTCGAACAACGAGTTGTAAACCTCCTGGTTGAACGCATCCGGATGCAGTCGATAGATCTCGGTGGCGCTCACCGCCAGCGGACTGTCCACATAGACCGGGATGTCGGGAATCTCGCCGCGCTCGAAAAGATCGTGCAGCACGAACAGAAGCTGCTGCGTGCGCTCCACCGCGAAGGCGGGAATCAGGATCTTGCCGCCGCGATGGACCGCCTGCCGGAGGATCTCCGCAAAATGCAGATCGAGCCCCGGCGGCGCTTCGTGCTCGCGGCCGCCGTAGGTGCTTTCCATCAGCAGGAAATCGACGTCCGGGACGGGCACCGGATCGCGCAGCACTTCGTTGGACCCGCGGCCGACGTCGCCGGTGAAGAGGAAGCGCTTGTGCTTGCCGTCCGCCTTGTCGTCCACCTCCAACAGAATCTGCGCGCTGCCGAGGATGTGACCGGCGTCGATGAAAGTCACCTTCACCCCGTCCGCCACCAGCATCGGCCGGTCATAACTCACGGTCACGAACTGCCGCAGGCAGCGCTCCGCATCCTGCTCGGTGTAGGTCAGCGTGGCGGGCTCCAGCCCTTCCTTTTTCCGGTGTTTGTTCAGCCACTCGATGTCGCTCTCCTGGATCCGCGCGCAGTCCGCGAGCATGATCTGGCAGAGGTCCCGCGTCGCGTGGGTGGAGTAGATGTTGCCGGTGAATCCCTTGACCGAGAGATTCGGCAGATTGCCGCTGTGGTCGATGTGCGCGTGGGAAAGGATGACCAGGTCGATCGACGCCGGATCGAAGTGCGGGAAGCAGCAGTTCACCTCGTAGGCGTGCTTGCGCGAACCTTGATAGAGCCCGCAGTCCAACAGGATGCGCCTGCCGTTGATCTCCAGCAGATGTTGCGAACCGGTGGTGGTGCCGGCGGCACCGCAGAATTTGAGTTTCATGGGTTTCGGGGATGGATGAGGTGGACGGGAAACATTTACCACGGTTTCCCCCGATGAAACGGATTTTTTGGAGCGGCGGCAAGAACGGGTGTCACTGAACCTGGTGGGTGCAATCAGGGAATTTCATCCACGACGGGCAGATCTATCCGTCCTGTTTGATTCTGCGTCGGACCGCGTTACAGCTGCGCTCGGTGAGCGTCGAGGTGCATAAGTCGAGCGGAACCTGCGCAGCGGCACCGCAGACGGTCAGTTTTCTCCCCAAGCGCCCACGACGTGCACGGTAGCCCAAACACCATGAATCCCGGCTACAAACAGTCCGCACCGCGAGGTCGTTACCCGCGGCACCCCGCGCTTGCAGGCGGTGGCTGCGGCGAGCAATAAAGCCGAGCCAGCCGCATCGCTTTGGCTGGCACCATGGTGTCCTCATTTGTGAGGCAACGGGACTCTCTCCAACGCTCCAGGATATCCTTTCGGTGTCCGCATCAATGAGGCAACCCGATAGGCCGGGACGTTTGGCAGGAGGCTGCCACGCGTTTAAAAATCGTTCAATCCGCCCCATTTCTGACAGAGCCGGTGGCCTGAATATCAATGAGTCAGAACTTCCAGCCAAACGCCCTAACATCGGGGTGGCATGCGTCTAATAAAGCTTGCCAAAGCTGTTGGAAAATCTAGTTTCTCGACGGGCATATCACCCACGCTACCTCCCCTTTTTTCGGCCTTCGATCCGGCCCGCCGACTGATTCAGAAGCTATTAGCCAAGCGCATATTCCCATGAAAAATCCGGAAATCTTATTCACCCTGTGGCCCCGCTTTTTTGGAATGATAGTTGCAGGGGTTCTGTTGGTGCTTGGCACTTCTGTGGCGCAGGCCCGGTCCGTCACGGCCACGGTTGTCAGAGTGATTGATGGAAATACATTCCAGCTGAAAATCCAAAAAACCAACGTCCGCGTCGTGCTTTCCGGGATTTCGGCCCCTGTTGGAACCCAGGAATTTGCTTCTGAGGCAAAGGCATTGCTCTCCCGGCTGGTCTTGAATCAACGCGTCCGGATCCAGTTCAAGGGATCCAAGGTTAAACCGCGGGTATCCGCACTGGTGCTCGTGGTGGGCCGCAGTGGGGCGGGTTCGGTGAATGTCCAAATGGCACGCGCGGGGCTGGCCAAAGCAACTACGGGTGGTGAAATCGCACAGGCCGAGGCCGAGGCGCGGGCAGACCAGATCGGTCTATTTTCCGTTACAAGCATTCCCAACCCAATCGGGAATCCGGGCTCGCTCGTCATCCCTTCGGGGTGGGTGGTGACGGGCTCGGAAGAGACGATCCCCTTCGACTCCTCTCTGAGCACCGTCCAGCGCGCCGAGATTATCGCCAAAATCAATGAGTTCTATGTAGAGGTGGACCGTCTCATCCGGGGCCGCACCTTGGTCATTTCCAATCCGACGCTGGGATTCGGCGGCGCGGTGGATATCGAGCGATCCACTCAAATGGATCTCTGTGCCAACGGGACGTTTGAGCGCAGATTTGTGGAGTCCGGACTGGGGATTGCGACCGATGAAACCATCCAGGGCACATGGCGCATCCGAGTCGATCTCACCACCTTGGATGGGATTGATCCGGTTCTTGAGTTGATCACCAACGCGACACCGCCGGTAACGCTAAATTTCGGGAGTGTCAGTAATTTTGTGTAAATGATTTTCGCGCTGAATTTTGTTAGTGATTGTTGGGCATGCGGTCTTCGAACTCGATGGTGAAGTGG
>JBEDKU010000454.1:0-2905 GCA_041172045.1 Verrucomicrobiota bacterium
CCTCTTGGGCGGTGATTTCAATCGTGCCATCCTCCCAGTCCACAGCGGACCAATCCAAGCGGGACATTTCCCGGTTGCGAATGCCGCAGAGGGTCATCAGGACCAGGGCGGGAAGGGTAGCGGCCGGGCTGGCGTTGAGTAGCTTTTCCACTTCCTCGGGTGTGAGAATCACAGCCCGCTTGCGGCGGGACTTCGGCGGGCTGGTTGCCGTCACCGGATTGACGGTGAGGTTTCCGGCCCGGACGGCATAGGTGAACAGGTTCCCCAAAACGCGGCGGAAATTGATCTTCGATTGCGGAGCAAGCGGGAGGTCATTCAACCAGGCGGCAATCGCGTTGCGGTCAATGCTGGCAATCGGCTTTTCCCCGAAAGTGATCTCGAAGCGGGCAATCCGGTTTTTCAGATCGGCAAGGTGAACGTCGGAAAGCCCCTCCCGCTCCTTTTCATCCAAGAACCGCTTCACCACCGTTGAAAGCGGCGTGGCGTCATGCTTGGCCATGGCGGCGAGGTATTGGACGTAGTAGCTCACGGCATCAGTCAGGGTCTTGCCGTAGGGTTGAAGAGCCTTGTGGGCACTGGCGGCTTCCGTGAGCAAGGTTTCATCCGTGGCAAGGGCACGGTCACTCTTGGCGACGGCGGAAACGCGGGCGGTTTCGTCGGCAATGAACTTGTCGCGATCCTCGGATTCATCGTGCCGGAAAAACTTCCGGCTCCGTTTTCCCCCGATTCGGGTTTCGACAATCCAGCGGTAGCCTGCTTTCCTTTGAGAATGCATCTTGGAAAGCTCCCGGCATTTCACGGGATCGCTGGCCTTGGCTCGTTTCGTTGCGGCGGGTTGCATGACGACGCAAGAGTCCGTGAAAATTGCCCTCGATTCAAGCCAATTCGGGCAATTTTCGGGCAATGTTTTTCAGAATCCATGTTTTACGGGGAAAATCATGGTTTGCAAAACCGTCATTCGAGGGTTCGATTCCATCCTCCGCCTCCATCTCAGTTTTTTAGGATAAAAGACTTAGCGAGAGTAGGGTCGATAGCGCGACACGCGCCAGAATCCGCACTGGATTCGATGCGAATCCGGACCGGACGGATTCACGCGATCGGATCCGGACAAACCGAACGCCGCTGGCACTTCTGGCAGAACTCGCCCAGATAGAGTTGGTCGATCCAGTCCATGATCTCCCGCAGATGACCGGTGTCCGAGGTCAGGAATCCCGCTTCGAAGTTTCGCTTGTGCGCGCCTTTCGCCCCCAGGCCCGCGCCCGTCAGATTGGCGGATCCGATGAAGGCCTGCTGTCCGTCCATGATGACCGCCTTGGTGTGGATGCGCGGGCAGAGAATCCTCTCGAACAAGTCGCTGGAAACGAGATTGGGATACTTGTCGAAGTCCTCCCGGAACCTCGGCCCCGGCTCCTTGGCGTGCATCAATCGCACGCTGACGCCGGTTTCGACGAGGTCGGAGAGAATTTCAAGCAACGGCACAAAGCGGCGGCCCTTGGGGACATGCAGGTCCTTGATGTCCGCCGTGACGATCCACAGAAATTTCCGCGTCTGAGGCAGCAGCTCAACGAGGATTTTCCGGTAGATCGCTTCGTTGAGCAGAAGTTGCATGCGGGAGGGTATCCATTTCAACAGCGGTAGCATCTTCATTCTGAAAATCCTCACCCACGTCGATTGCCGCAAAGACCGCTGGAGGAACGAGCTTCAAGCCGATGACCGCCACCGGAAAAGCAAGCGAATCCAAATCCTCACCTCGTCGTCGTCTGATTGGGTGTCAGGGCTCCCTCATTTTGGTGCAAGATCAGGTTTGTGCGAAACGGTCGCTTGAATCAAGCGGGCCGGATGGCTCGCAAGAAGACCCGAAATGAGGAGTATGCGGGAGGATTTCCTCCCGGCATGGAAGCGTTCGGAAATCTACCTGATCCGCGCGGTGGTCGCGCCAAGCGCCATTATTTCGGCGAGGTGCTCTGCATCGCCCTGGCCTCGATGGCCCGCGACATGGACGACTTCGGGGATTTCGAGCGCTTCGCCGAGGAACGCGAGGACGGGTTGCGCCAATGGCTGAAGCTTCCTAACGGCACCCCGAGCGACGACACCTTCCGGCGCACCTTCGCCGCGCTCGATCCCGAGGCGTTCGGCGGGTGCTTCATCGAATTCACCGGTTCGCTGGGCAAGCGACTCGGCCAGGAACTGGTGGCCATCGACGGCAAGACGCTGCGCGGCAGCTTCACCGCGCCGGACCAACCCGATTCGCTCCACCTCGTCAGCGCGTGGGCCACGGCCAGCGGATTGACACTCGGTCAACTGCTTGTCGATTCGACAACCAACGAGATCACCGCCGTTCCCAAACTGTTGCACCACATCGACGTGAAGGGCGGCGTGGTCAGCCTCGACGCCATGGGCTGCCAGAAAAAGATCGCCATCGCCATCCGCCACGCCGAGGCGGACTACCTGCCGGCCCTCAAGGGCAGCCACGGGACGCTTCATGGCGAGGTCCGGGACCTTTTCGCCGATCCTGCAGCGCTTGTAGCGGCGCGGGTGGCGGGGAAAGCGGTGGCAGCCGCCCGTTCTGATGACAAAGGCCACGGGCGTGTCGAGGAGCGCCATCTAACAGTCACCGGCCATCTGGACTGGCTGGACGCGAAAGAGCGCCGCTCGTGGCTGGACCTGCGCAGCCTGGTCCACCTGCGCTCGGTGCGGCAGATGTCCGATGGCCGCCGGAGCGAGGAAGACCGGTATTGGCTTCCCAGCCTGGCACCGGATGCGGAGCGGTTGTTGGAGTTGAGACGAGGCCACTGGGGCATCGAAAACCAGTGCCACTGGGTGATGGACGTCACTTACGGCGAAGATGCATCGCGGATCCGCAGCGGCCACGCCGCCCGCAACATCTCGCTGCTGCGTCGGCTCG
>JBEDKU010000455.1:0-4412 GCA_041172045.1 Verrucomicrobiota bacterium
CTCGCACTGCTCATCCTCGCCTTCGCACGGCCGTTTTTCCCCGCCAAAGACAAGCCCACCGCGAGCGCGGATGGTGCGGCCATGGATTTCATCCTCATCGACACCAGCGCCAGCATGCGCGGCGAGCCATTGGACAAGGCCTTGAAAACGGCGGAGAGATTGATCCTGGGATTTCCCGAAAAGGACTGGGTCGCGGTCGCGGGTTTCTCCGACCAACTGCGCCCCTTGCTGAATCCCGAACGGGCGCGCGAACTCGCACCTGGCGAACGAAAGCCCGCAGCTCTAGCAGTTCTTCCGGTGCTGGAGGCGGATTGGAAATCCACCCGGCTCGATTCATCGCTGCTCGCTGCCGTCGCCGCTGCAGGCGATGAAGCAACGCTCAGAATCCATGTGATCGGCGACTTGCAGAAAGGCAGCGCTCTCGAACGCCTGCGCGGCGAGATCTGGCCCGGCACCGTGCAAATCATCCCGCATCCGGTGACGCCTGAAGACGGCTGGACAAACGCGGGCGTGCGCATCCTGCCGTTGGAAAGCCAGGTCCAGCGCGCCCGGATCACCAACTCGGAAGGATCGGCGAAATCGAATTTCACCCTGACGTGGAGCGGTATCGCAGAGAAGATTCAACTCACCGTGCCGCCCGGCGAAAGCGCGGTGATTGAAGCTCCCTCCGGCTTGCCTAACGAGGGCCAGGTCTCCCTGACCGGCGATGACTTCACTTACGACAACGAGGCTTCATGGGTCACGCCCGTTCGGCCGGTGGCACGCGTTTGGTATCCAGAGCAATCACAAGCCGTCGACGCCACCGAGGGCGCTTACTTCCTCGGTCGCGCGCTGCAATCGACGCCGGACTACGCCGTGGAAATCACCGCCGGGCGACCGCAAGAGTCGCCCGCGTTAACAATCATCAGCGGCGCGGTGGACGTCGGCTCCATCCTGAATGCGGGCGGCAACGTGTTGTTCACGATGCGTGACGCCGCATCCGTCCAGGCCATCGGGGAGCTAATCGGCAGCAAGTCCGGCGCGGCGCGTGAGGCGAAGGTGAAGGACCACGTGTTGTACGGTGAAATCGATTTCAAATCCGCCGTCTTCGCGCCGTTCGCGGATGCGCGGTATTCCGACTTCAGCAGCATCCGGGTTTGGAAATACCGGGTGCTTCCGGAAAATCTGGCAGCCAAGGGAAACGTGCTGGCGAGGTTTGATTCCGGTGACCCGGCGTGGGTGGTTTTTGCCGTCGGCAAGGGCACGCTGCACGTTCTAACCACCACCTGGCGGCCTGCGGACAGCCAGCTCGCCCTGACGACGAAGTTTCCCCCGCTGCTCCACGGACTGCTCTCCCAGGCGATGGATCGGAACGTCGCGCGCGGGCCGTTGTTAGTCGGTGAGACTCACGAAGCTCCCGGCATCCATCGCGACGGATCCACGGTGTTTTCCGTGCAACTCGATCCCGCCGAATCCGAGCGCACGCCCTTGCCCGAGTCGGAACTGCGGGCGCTCGGCCTGCCGCTCGATCCACCGAAAGATCTCGCCCGCTCCGCGGAGGTCGCGAAGGAGCTTTCCAATGCCGAGCGGGAAAGCCGCCAGCGCGTCGGCTGGTGGTTGCTAGTCGCCGCCGCCGGATTTTTTCTCGCAGAAACCGCTCTCGCCGCCAAACGTCCAACCCCCGCCACCCCATGATCCGGAAACTGCACGCCATTCTGGGAGAAATCGCCGCCCGCCGCCAGCGCCAGCGGTTTCACGGCGGTCTCGCGATTATCTGGTGGTCCGGATTCTTCGCCGCCTTGTTGATTTGGAAATCCGGCGTCGCGGTTGGGCATTGCCTGCCGGCTCTCGTGGGGATTCTCGGCTTCGCCACGGTCGGCGTCTTCATCTGGAGCCGCCGCGGCATGGGCGATCCCCGGAGGATCGCGAAAGACATCGAGCGCAGACATCCCGCCCTCCAGACCGCGTTGTTAGCCGCGCTCGACCAGAATCCCGACCCGGCGTCCGGCACGCTGACCTTCCTCCAGAAACGGCTCGTCATCGATTCGCTCGCCTCGGCGGAGCGCGACCATTGGTTAGACCTTGTCCCGCGTCCGCGGCTTTCCGGCTTGCGCGCGCTGCATCTGGCGGGAGCGCTTCTGTTCATCATCACCGCCTGCCTTATGCTCCTCCCCCGCTCCGCGAAGCCCGAGGCGGCGGTGGCGAAAAAAGCACCCGCGGCCGTCATCGAGATGGTGGTCGATCCCGGCGACGTGGAGATCGAACGCGGCAGCCCGCTCACGATCCAGGTCCGCTTCGGCGCGAATCCGCCTGCGGAAGCGACCTTGGAAATCACCGATGAGACCGGTGTCCGCACTATCCCTCTGACCCGTCCGTTCACCGGTCCGATCTATCAAACCCGTCTATCCGCCATTACAGCCCCGATGACCTACCGGGTGCTCGTCCCCGAGGGCGCGAGCCGAGTTTACACGGTCCGTGTGTTCGAGTTACCGGCGCTGCGGCAGTCGGAAGTGGTGCTGCATTTCCCCGGGCATCTCGGCAAGCCGCCGGAAACCATCAAGGACCCGCACTCTTTCCAAGCCGTAGAGCAAACGCGGATGGAACTCTCATTGGTCGCCAATCTGCCCGGACTCTCCGCCACGCTGGTCGCGAAGAACCGCGAGCCGCTCAAGCTGACGGCCGATGCCGTGAACCACCGGATTTCCGAAATCCTAACCGAGAGCGTAAGTTACGAAATCGTGCTCACCGACAGCGCCGGACGCCGGAACCACCGCAAGGACATCCTCGACATCAAGGTCATCCCCAACAAGCCGCCGGTCGTCCAGGTGCTGCTGCCGCGCAAGAACGAGAAGGTCACGCCGATTCAGGAAGTGCGTCTGGAGGCGCGCATCAAGGACGATTCCGGCATACTCGCCCACGGCCTGCGATACACGCTCGACGGCGAGAAGTGGCAGGAAATCGAAGGCACGCCCGCTCCCGGTGACAAGCAACCGCTGCTCTCCCAGCTCGTCGATCTCGAAGCCGCCGGTGCCAAGCCGAACGACATCCTGATGTGGAACGCCTGGGCGGAAGACCTTGGCCCCGACGGGGAAAAGCGGCGTGTCACCGGTGACATCCATCTCGTGCCGGTAAGGAATTTCGACGAGGAGTTCTATCAAAAATCAGGCCCGCCCGGCGGAGGCCCGCCGCCCGGAGACGAGTTGGTGAAGGTCCAGACGAAGATCCTCAACTCCACCTGGAACCTGCGCCGCGATCACGCGGAACTCACGAACACCCCGCCGCCCGCAAACGAGTTGGAGACGCTTCACAAGTCGCAGGAAATCGCCATCGAAATGGCCGCCGCGCTTGAGGCCGAGCAGACCGATCCCGCCGTGCGCAAGTTCGTCACCGACGCGCGGCTGGCGATGAAGGATGCCTCCGCGTCGCTTGCCGAGGCGCATTCGAAGACATCCGCCGGACCGCTCAAACCCGCCATCGGCCACGAACAGACCGCGCTGCGCCATCTCTATCAACTCATGGGTTCCAAGACCATGATCGTTCAGAGCGAGGGCGAGGGAGCAAAGCCATCCGAAGACGGACCCAAGGAGGATCTCGATCTGAAGCCGATGGAGAATCCCTACAAGGCCGAAAAGGAAGCGAAGCACGAACTGGCCAGTGAGGCGAACGAGGCGATGGAAATCCTCAAGCGGCTCGACGAGCTGGCCAAACGCCAGCGCGACCTCAACGAGGAGATGAAAGCCCTGCAAATGGCGGCCAACGACGCCGAAACGCCCGAGAAAAAAGCGGAGATCGAGCGTAGGCTCAAGCAACTCCGCGAACAACAACGCGAGCTGCTGGCCGACGTTGACAAGCTCCAACAGAAGACCTCCGACACCGCCCCGCCAGAGCAGAAGCTGGCGCTCGATGATGCCCGCGGAAAAGCCCAACAGGCGAACGAGCAGCTCGAAGACAAGAAGCTCGGCGACGCCCTCGCGGCTGGCCGCCGTGCGCAGGAGGGCCTCGAAAAACTTCATGATGATTTCCGCGAGACCAGCGCCGCCAAGCTCGCCGAACAACTCCGCGATCTTCGTCAGGACGCCCGTGATCTCGAAGACCGCCAGCGCCAACTCGCCGAAACCCCACCACAAGCCGAAGCACCTAAACAAAACCGCCTCGGCGAAACCAACGATTCCAAGCCCGACGTCGCCCGCCAGCGCGAGGACTATCAACAGCTCGTCGATTCCCTGCAAAAAACCGCCGAGACCGCGGAACGGGCGGAGCCGCTCGTCGCCAAGGATCTCGGTGAAGCCTTGCGCCAGGCGGACCAGAACGGCATCGCCAAAGCGCTTGAAAAGCTAGGTAAACCCGGCGGCGAGGAAGCCACTCAAAAAGCCACCGCAGGCATTTCAGAGCTCACCCGCGAGATCGAGACCGCCGCCGAACGCATCCTTGGC
>JBEDKU010000456.1:0-5142 GCA_041172045.1 Verrucomicrobiota bacterium
GCCGAGACGATGCCGCGGGTGAAGGTCTGCGAGAGGGTGTTGATGCGGGAAATCGGATCGAAAAGAAATCCCCACGCGACGAGGAAGGACACCACGACGCCCGGCTGGATCTGTCCTTGCAGCGCGGACCACGCGCCGAAGGCGACCATCAGGATGATGCCGGACTCGGCGATGAAGGAGACGCCGGGCCAGACGAGCGCCTGGCCGCGCATCACGGACATGGTTTTCTCCCCGACTTTCTGGGAGGCCTTGTCGAAGGTTTTCAATGCCTGCGGCTCCACGGTGTAGGCCTTGATCTGGCGGATGCCGGAAAGGTTGTCGTGGAGGATGGCATTGAGCGCGGAAGTGGCCTCCGAGGACTCGCGCCACATCGGCTCGGAGCGGCGGCTCCACCAGGTGGTTAGGACGGCGATGAAGGGCAGCGGGATGAGCGTGACGAGCGTGAGCTGCCACGAGTGCCAGAACATGTAGCTCACGACGATGAGGAACTGGAGCACCGCGGCGATGGCCTGGTCCACGCCCTCGATGATGACGCGGTTGGTGGTGGGCACGTCGTTGGCGACGCGGGACATGATTTCGCCCGACGAGTTCGAGTCGAACCACTTCACGGGCAAGCGCTGGAGCTTGTCGTAGAGTTCGACGCGGATGAGGTGGGTGAGCTTGAGTTCGAGCGAATTGTTATAGTAGGTCCGCAGCGTGAAGATCGCCTGCCGCAGGAGGATCGCGCCGATGCCGACGGCGGCGGTGGGGATGATGAGGTCCGGGCGTTTTTTCGCAATGATCACATCGATGAACTGCATCGTGATTCCCGGCAGCACCAGCACCAGCACGGTGCAGGCGATGGCCATCAGCAGCGAGAGCGCGCTCTGCAGCGGGAAACGGAACGTGTGGCGGAGAATCCGCAAGAGGGTAGCCATGTAAACAAAGGGGAGGGGAACAGTAGGCCTGGCAAGCGGGAAGTGGATTTTTAATACCGGCCGGCAAGCAGGCGGGCGTTGTGGAAATCCTATCCGCAGGGCGTCTGAACCAACTCACTCGACGTTCTGCACCTGCTCGCGAATTTTTTCCAGTTCGGTTTTCGCCTCGACGATGGTCTGGGCGATGGACGCGTCGTTGGCCTTGGAGCCGATGGTGTTGAACTCGCGGAAAAGTTCCTGACAGAGGAAGTCCAGCGCGCGGCCCGGCGGCTCGGCGGCATTCAGATACTCGCGGAATTTGGCGAAATGGGAATCGAGCCGGGTGATTTCCTCGCTGACATCGCAGCGGTCGGCGAAGAGGGCGATCTCCTTGGCCACCCGCTCGTCGGCCGGATCCAGTTCAAGCCCGGCGTCGCGGAGGCGCTTGTGGAGCAGCTCGCGCTGGCGGATGGGGCGGCCCGGGGCCTCGGTGGCGATCTTCCGGGCGAAGGAAACGAGGATGTCGAGACGGTCGAGGAAGTCCGATTTGAGGTGACCTCCCTCAGACTCTCGCATGGCGGCGAGTTGGTTGAGAGCATCGGTCAGCGCGGGTTCGACGGCGAGCCAGGCGGCTTCGGCATCGAGTTCGCTGTTGCCGGCGGCGATAAGGCCGGGCTGGCGCAGGAACTCGGCGGCGGTGGGCTGCACCGGGTAGCCAATGGTTTTTCCCAGCTCGGCGAAGGCGTTGGAAAACGCGAGGGCGAGCGCCGGGTCGATGCGGAAATCCGCGGCGGCGCCTGCCGCCGGCTCGACGTTGATCGAGACCTGGATGCGGCCGCGGGAGACTACGGCGAGCACGGCCTTGCGGATGCGGGCGTCGAGTTCATTGAGCTCACGCGGCGCCTGCACGACCACCTCGGCCTGTTTGCGGTTGACGGCGCTGATTTCCACGCCGGCCTGCCACGCGTCGGTCGCCGCGGAACCCCGGCCGAATCCTGTCATTGAATGCATGGCCGGAGGTTCACGGGAGGCGGCGGATCGGTCAATGGGGAAGAGCGCGACTTTGATTCGGGACTGGCCGATGATGAAACTCCGAGTCATGGATTTGTCTGCCGTGAGTATCGCTCAAGATCAAACCTCTGACGTGCTGCCTGTTCCAGGGTTTGGCGAAGCGTTTCGTTTTTGGTGGAAACTTGGCTGGATCAGTTTCGGCGGGCCGGCGGGGCAGATCGCGATCATGCATCGGGAAATCGTCGAACAGCGGCGGTGGCTGTCGGAGGAGCATTTCCTGCATGCCTTGAATTTCTGCATGCTACTGCCAGGGCCGGAGGCGCAGCAGCTGGCGACGTATCTCGGCTGGCGGCTCCATGGCGCGCGCGGAGGGATTACGGCCGGGGTGTTGTTTGTCCTGCCCTCGGTGTTCATCTTGTTCGGGCTGAGCTGGCTCTACATGGCCGGAGCTGAAATCAGCTGGGTCGAGGGGGTTTTTTACGGACTGCTGCCGGCGGTGATCGCCATCGTGATCTCGGCGGTGAAACGGATCGGTTCGAAGGCGCTCAAGTCGCCAAGTCTGTGGGGGCTCGCTGGTCTGGCATTCGTCGCGATCTTTGTTTTCAAGATTTCCTTCGTCATCATCATTCTGACCGCGGCGATGATCGGCTACGCGGGGGGCAAGGTGGCTCCCAAGCAATTTCCGGCTGGAAGCGGCCATGGGAAATCGGGCAAGGATGAACTGCCGTGCGTGGTGCTGCCGCCGGTCACTCCCGGGAGCGTGGGGCGGACGGTTTGGATTTCCATCATCTGCCTGACGCTTTGGTGGCTTCCGGTGTTAGCTGCCGGATTGCTGTTGGGGTGGAATAGCATTCAATTCCAAGAGGGGTTGTTTTTCAGCAAGGCGGCGCTGGTCACGATCGGCGGGGCCTATGCGGTGCTGCCTTATGTGGCGCAGATGACGGTGGAGAAATTCGGCTGGCTGTCCCAACGGCAGATGATGGCGGGGCTGGGGTTGGCGGAGACCACGCCGGGGCCGCTGATCATGGTGCTTCAGTTCGTCGGCTTCGTGGCGGCCTGGCAGAATCCGGGAGATCTGCCACCGCTTGTGGCGGCGACACTGGGGGCGCTGATCACCACGTGGGTGACATTTCTGCCCTGCTTCCTTTTCGTTTTCCTGGGTGCTCCGCATGTGGAGGGACTGCGCGAGCGTCCGGGGCTGGCATCCGCGCTGACGGCGATCACCGCCGCCGTGGTGGGCGTGATCCTGAATCTCGCGGTCTGGTTCGCCTGGCACGCGCTGGTGGCGGGCGGCGGGGGAATCGACTTCTTCGTCGCGGTGGTGGCGGTCGGAGCCTGGCTCGCCATGGAGCGTTTCAAAATCGGAGTGATCCCGACGCTGGCCGCCTGCGCGGTGCTGGGAGGAATTTGGAAACTTGTGTTTGGAGGATGACGGCGGGCGGCGGCCCGTGTCTCTAACGTGCTCCGGCGGTTTTGAGCCGGGACACCGCTTCATCGAGTCTCAGGCGGGTGGTGATGAGATCTTCATTGAGTCCGCGGAGCTTGGCGTCGCGATCCGCGATGGCTTGTTCCCAGATTTTTGCCTGCTCCTGGCTGGTGGCGACGTGTCCGGCGGATTGGGCGTCCCGCTCGGCGACGAGCTTGCCCATCGCCTCTTCCGTTTCCTTTCTGGCACGGACGGTGGATTCGATGGATTCCTTGAGTTGGACGATGTCGCTTTCGAGCGCGCCAACCCGCGTCTTCTCGGCTTGATAGAGATCGCGGGAGGCTACGAGCTGTCGGTTCAGTTCATGGATTTGCGTGTCGAGACCGCGCTCCTTCAGCCACTGGGCGAGGATGATGCCGGTGATGAGAACGCAGCCGACGAGATTCAGGATCGGGAGAAAGCGGCTGGTGGTCACGGCTGCGGGGATTTGGATTCGAAGCTGACTTTCTCGATGCCCGCGGCGCGCACGGCATTGAGCACGTCGAGCACGTTCTTGTGCCGCGATTCGGCGTCGGCGGAAATGAGCACGCGGGTTTCCGTCGGAGCTGCTTCCCGTTGCAAGCGGGTGGTGATTTCGGAAATCGTAACCACCTTGGCGTCCCAAGTGATGACCCCGTTAGGGTCGATGGCGATCTGGAACGGCGGAGCCTTGGAATCGGCAACGCCGGTGGAGGCTTCGGGCAGGTTGATCGGCACGCGGTTGAGCTGGGTCATGCTCAGGCTGACCATCATGAAGCTGGCGAGGAGGAAGAACATGATGTCGATGAGCGGGATGATTTCGATCCGCGCTTCATCCCCATCGTCGCTCGAGCTGCTGTTGAGTTGAACGGGCATCAGTTTTTGGTGCGGTTGGCGGCGAAGGCTTCGAGGTCGTGGCCGTGTTCCTTGGCGGATTTGACGAGAAGCTCGGAATGGTTGATCCAGCGTTCCAGCGAGGAGCGCAGGAGTGAAACGCGCTTGCGGAAAAAATTGTAGGGCAACAGGCAGAGCACGGCGATGGCAATCCCGCAGGCGGTGGCGATGAGCGCCTCGCCGATACCGCCGGTGACCTTGGTGACGGCGAGCTGGTCGGTGCCGATGGCGGCGAAGGAGCCCATGAGTCCGGCGACGGTGCCGAAGAGTCCTAACAGCGGAGCGAGGGTGATCATGGTGTTGAGAATCCACATGCGGGCCTCGGATTTTTCGATGAGATGGGTGGCGTGCAGTTGCATGGCGGCCAGCATGGAGGTGTTGGCGTGGCTCATGCCCTCGCGGAGGTTGGCGAGATAGGGGTCCTCGGTAGTTTCGCCGAGTTTCCACGCGGTGGCAAAATCGCCGGTGCCGAGGGCTTCGCGAGCCTGTTCCTGGAGGCCGGAGCGGATCTTCGCCTGCAGGGCGGACCACCAGACGATGCGGTCGAGAATGGCGGAGAGAGCGAGCAGGAAGGTGGCGAGGATGGGCCACATGACCCAGCCGCCTTCCACGAATTTTTCGACGACGATGTTGGCGAGCACGGATTGGTTAGTTCAGTTTGAAAACGATGGGGCGGGAGAATTTTACGACGCTGCCGGGCGGGAATTTCCAGCGCCGCACGGCGCTGATGGCACGCTCGTTGAGCAGCGGCCAGGGTGACGGGCTTTTCGCGTAGGCGGAAACCACGCTGCCGTTTTCACCCACGACGAACTCGACGACCACCGTGCCGGTCTGGCCCTTGGAGCGGGCTTCCGCCGGGTAGGACGGGGCTGGCATGCGGCCCCCGGCGAGGCGCTT
>JBEDKU010000457.1:0-4290 GCA_041172045.1 Verrucomicrobiota bacterium
AGATCGACACCCGCCTCGCCGAACTCAACCGCGTGCAGGGCGAACTCGCCGCCGTCGCGACCGAGGAAACGAACCGCCTCGCCGCCCTCCGCGCCGAACCCCGCCGCGACATACTCACCCAGACGCTCGCGCTCCACGCGCTGTTCAGGGCCGGCAACGAGGGCGGGCAATTCGCCTTTTACACCTACCTCGTCCTAACATTGCTCTTCATGCTGGTGGACACCATCCCGCTGATCGTGAAGTTTTTCACCAAGGCCGGCCCCTACGATTCGCTGGTGGACCGCGACGAAATCACCTTCGACACCGAGCACCGCGCCTTCCGCCACAGCCGCACGCGCTACATGGACCAGCTTTCCAGCGGCAATCTCATCGCCGTCACCCGGAACTCCCGGCTGGAAAACGCGCTCGTCGACGGCGTCGAGCACACCCGCGCGGCCCGCGAGTTCCTCGACTCGCTCGTCGAAATGGAGAAATCCTTCGCCGAGAAAATGAGGCTTGAAGAGCAATCCATCGGTGCCGCCGAGAGCGACAAGCGCGCCGCCTTCGAAGCCATCAAGAAGCGCTTCTACGACGATCTCCATCATCGGATGGAAATCTTTTTCACCACGCGGCACGCTTGATGGGGCGGCTTGGCACGGCTCCATCGGGTAGCATACGCGCAGTCTAAGCAAATTCCTGCGGTGCAAGGTGCTTGAGCCCTGCGATGATCCTGCTTGGATACGTCAAAGCTCTCTCCGCCATGATCACAAAAATCGACCACTTGGGAATCGCCGTCAACTCACTCGACGAAGCAATCGCTTACTACGAAAACGTCCTCGGCCTCACTTGTGAGGGACGCGAGGAAGTCGAGTCCCAGAAGGTCCGCACCGCCTTTTTCGCCGCCGGGGATGTCCACATCGAGCTCCTCGAGCCCACCTCCGACGAAAGCCCGATCGCCAAGTTTCTCGAAAAGAACCCCTCGGGAGGCATCCACCACATCGCCTTCGCCACCGACGACATCACCGGCCAACTCGCCCTGGCGAAAGAGAAGGGCGCCCGCCTCATCCACGAGGTGCCGTTCGAAGGAGCCGCCGACAAGCTCGTCGCCTTCCTCCATCCGAAGTCCACCTTCGGCGTGCTCACCGAGTTCTGCCAGCCCGCCCACTGATTTCCCCACGATCCTTTGAATTTCTAGCAAATTACATCATGCCAATCGACCAAAAACTAATGGATGGGCTGAAGGCCCGCAGGGAGGAAGCGCTCGTCGGAGGCGGCATCGACCGCATGGAGAAGCGCCACGAAAAAGGCCTGCTCAGCGCCCGCGAGCGTCTCGCGGAATTTTATGACGGCGCTACCTTCATCGAGTTCGGCATGCACGCCCATCACTCCTGCGTCAACTTCGGTCTCGAAAAGCGCAAGATGCCCGGTGACGGAGTCGTCTGCGCCACCGGCATCGTCGATGGCCGCCAGGTCGCCGCGTTCGCCCAGGACTTCACCGTCGGCGGCGGCGCGGTCGGCCGCATCCATGCCAAGAAAATCTGCGACCTGTTGGACTTCGCCGTGAAGGCGGGCATTCCGGTTGTCGGCATCAACGATTCCGGCGGCGCGCGGATCCAGGAGGGCATCGACGCTCTAGCAGGCTACGGCCAGATCTTCTTCCGCAACGTGTTGCTCTCCGGGGTGGTTCCACAAATTTCGATCATCGCCGGCCCCTGCGCCGGTGGGGCCGCCTATTCGCCCGCGCTCACCGACTTCATCATCATGACGCGGAAGAACTCGAACATGTTCATCTGCGGTCCCGACGTCATTAAGGCCGCCACCGGCCAGGTCGCCTCGCTCGACCAGTTCGCCAGCGCCGAGGCCCACGCCCAGGTCAGCGGCAACATCCACCTCATCGCGGACGATGACCACCACGCCATCGAGCTCGCCAAGAAGCTGCTCGACTACCTGCCGTCGAACAACCTGAGCGACCCGCCCCACAAGATCAACGACGTCATCGCCCTCACCGAGGACACCGGCATCAACGAGCTGATTCCCGCCGATCCCAAGTCGCCGCTCGACATGCAGAAGATCATCGCGCGTCTCGTGGATCCGGAAAGCTGGTTCGAAATCATGCCCGACTTCGCTCCTAACATGCTGGTCGGCTTCGCCCGCCTCGAAGGGCTGGTCATCGGCATTATCGCCAACCAACCGATGGTCAAGGCCGGCTGCATCGACATCGATTCCTCCGACAAGGCCGCGCGTTTCATCCGCGTCTGCAACATCTATTCCATCCCGGTTCTCTCGCTGGTGGACGTCCCCGGCTTCATGCCCGGCCTCGCCCAGGAGCGCGGCGGGATCATCCGCCACGGCGCGAAAATGCTCTTCGCCTGGGCCTCCGGCACCGTGCCCAAGATCACCCTCATCTGCCGCAAGGCCTACGGCGGCGCCTACCTCGCCATGTGCTCCAGCGACATGGGCGCGGACTTCGTCTTCGCCTGGCCGACTGCGGAAATTGCCGTCATGGGCGCGCAGGGAGCGCTGAAAGTGCTCTATAAAAAGGAACTCGACGAAGCCGAGGATCCCGTCGCTCTCGAAAAGGAACTGCGCGCCGCTTACACTGACAAGTTCGCGTCTCCCTATCAGGCTGCCGAAAACGGCATGATCACCGACGTCATCGATCCCGCCGTATCCCGCAGCACGCTGGCGCTCGCCTTCCGCGGCATCATGGGCAAACATGAATCCCGCCCACCGAAGAAACACGGCAACATCCCGCTCTGATCCCACCATGCATTGGCCATCCATCCTCTCACTCCTCGGCGCTTCCTCCGTCTTCGACGAAATGCTGCGCCTCATCGGAATCGCGGCGATCGTCCACGCCTTCTTCAAGGGTGTTAAATCGCTCATGGCCAAGCCGGCTGTGGTTCCCACGCCCGCCCCGGTCGTCGCGACGCCACCACCACCCGCGGCGCAGGAAGCCGCGCCGGAGGTTTTCGATGACGCCATCGCTCCGGAAATCGTCGCCATCATCGCCGCCGCGGTTGCATCGGTTACTGATTCCGCACACCGCATCGTCTCCATCAAACGCCAGAGTTCCACATGGGAAAGGGCTGGCCGCCAATCCGTTCTTACATCCCACCGCATCCGCTAATCACACAAAACCATGGATCACTTTCGTATCACTGTCGCCGGTAAGGCCTATGACGTAGTCGTTGAAAAAATCGACGGCGACGAGGCCGATAATTCCTACTCTCCCGCACCCGTCACCCGTGCCGCTCCGGTGCAGCCCCTGCGAGCCGCGGCACCCGCGCTCGCCCCTGCTAAACCGCAGGTCGCCGCCGCGCCCGGAGATGTCACCAGTCCGCTGGCCGGCATCGTCCAGGCCATCGAACTCACCGCCGGTTCTGCCGTTAATGAAGGCGATCTCGTCCTCACGCTCGAAGCCATGAAGATGTATACTTCCATCAACGCGTCCGCCACCGGCACGATCAAAGTGATCCACGTGAAGGTCGGAGACGCCGTCGAGGAAGGGCAAGTTCTCTATACCATCGGCTGATCCCTCATCCGCCGCCCGCATTACCTCCATTCAACCATGAAAAGCGCATTTCCCACCCTCACCGCCGACGAAGCCGCGGCCCTGGTCAACCACAACGAGGTGATCGGCTTCAGCGGATTTACCCCGGCCGGAGCCGCCAAGGTCATTCCCACCGCCATCGCGAGAAAGGCGCGGGTCGAACACGAGGCTGAGAGAGAATTCAAAATCGGCGTCATCACCGGTGCCTCCACCGGCCCCTCGCTCGACGGCGAACTCGCCAGGGCGGACGCCATCAAGTTCCGCACACCCTATCAGTCCGACAAGGATCTGCGGGAAAGCATCAACGCCGGGAAGACCCACTTCTTCGACATGCACCTTTCCCTGCTGCCGCAATACCTGCGCTACGGGTTCCTCGGCAATCTCGACTGGGCCATCGTCGAAGCCGCCGACGTTTCCTCGGATGGGAAAATCCTGCTCACCACCAGCGTCGGGGCCGCTCCCACTTTCCTCACCCAGGCGAAGAAGATCCTCATCGAGGTGAACAGCCGCCATCCGCGTGAATTGCTCGGCTTTCACGATATTTACGAACCGAAATCGCCGCCCCACCGCAGCCCCATCCCGATCTGCGCCGCGGACGACCGCATCGGCACCCAGCGCGTCTGGGTCGATCCCAAGAAAATCGTCGGCATCGTCCATTCGGACCGCAAGGACGAGGTCAAGGACTTCTCGCCCGTCACCGACGTCACCACCCGCATCGGCCGCCATGTCGCCGAGTTTCTAGCGGCCGAGTTGAGGAA
>JBEDKU010000458.1:0-3915 GCA_041172045.1 Verrucomicrobiota bacterium
CTTGTGAATATGCCCGACGTTGGGCACCGAATACGCCTTCAAGTTCGTCAGCACCGCGGCCAGCGAGTTCACGCCGCCGTTTTTCTGCCGCAAGTAAGCACCGCCGTTATGGAAGATCCGGCTGCCGGGCTCCAGCGCGGTGACCGTGCCGGGCGTCCGCGCGCGCGCCAGATAGGAAAACAACTTCGCGGCCGGCGTCGCCCCGTTCTGCAGCCACTCGCCATATCTTCCGGCCAGCGGCGAGAACTTGGAGGCGCGGTCGAACGGGCTGGCATAGGTGGCGGAAAACGGACCATAACTGCTATCACCGATCGGCCAGCCATAACGGTTCGGACCCTGCGCATAGCCGGCCATCCATTCGTAGAAATTGGCCATCTTGGGGTTGGCATACCACGCCGGATCGATGCCCGAGTAAACGATCACATCGTGGAACACCCCCTTGTTGTAGCGGCTCGGATCCCCGGCACGGGCCATGGCATAGCCGGAATATTCGACGAAGCAACCATCGTCCGTGATATGGCTCAGCCAGTCTTCCTTGTAGCCCGCCACCGCCGCATCGAGAGCGGCATTGTTCAGGATTCCACCTTTCCACAGCGCCCAGATCGCGCGTGCCGACATCAACGAGGTGAGATGATAGGGTTCGTATTGCGTATTGAAGAACGTGGCGGGCCCCATCGCGCCGACCGGTCCGGTAACCTCCATCATGGCGTTGAAACCGTTGCGCTGCAAAATCTGGGCGGCCGTGGTGTTGGGATCGTTGTAAATGATATCCTGCGCGACGACCGTGGCGAAAAAGGCGGCCGCGGATTGCACACAGCCTTCCCAACTGGCGATGCTGAGATCCTTGGTGACGTTGCCGTTCTGGGCGAGATCCCAGTATTTCAGGTATTGATAAAACCGGTTGCGGTAGGTGTTGCGGTTCGCGGGATCGACGATATAGGCGAGCGCGGTGGAATCCATGATTTTGATCATGCTTCCCAGCCGGGTGCCGAGGGCGGCGGATTCGCTATAGGTCGTCTTGGAGATGTTCATCGCATCGGTGCGCATGCGGATGAACGGCACCTTCGACGCGCCGCCGACCGACAGCGCCTGCAACGAGGCGTAGTCGGTGTCCTTGACGATGATGAACGGATGGGTCTGTGCCAACGCACTCGTGATCATCACGAGGGTGCTCAGAATCATTCTGAAGAAAAGGGGTGGGTTCATGGGCTTTGGGTTTTTGAAACTCACACAACGGATGCGTCTCATCCCACCCGATGGGTATGAATCGACATCCCTGCCACATTACTTCGAATGCCGGAAGTATTTACATCACCCGTACGAGCGATTCACTGGATGGAATAGCGATACAGAGCGTAACTTTTTTCATCCCCCAAACGGAAGTTCACGCCGCCCGCCTTGCCGGCGGTTGCGGAGAAATTCGCCCCTTGGCCCATGACGAGGGTGCAGTTGATCTTGGTTCCTTCCGGCAGCCACGTTTCCATGGACTTTTCAGGAGACTCGTTGGCCTCGCGGAAAACTAGGAAGTATCCCCTGCCCGGCTGGACCGACTGGAAACCAGTCCAACCTTTGCCCGACGGCTCGTCGCCGATGGGCATCATGCTGCCGCGATGGAAATCCTCTTGGATTTCGCGGTATTTGCGGATCACCGGCGCCGCGACCGAAACCGCCTCCGCCGGCAGTCCCGTGCCTTCGAACCAAGCCAGAGGTTGGGCGGCCATGGTGATGGCGAACAGGTAGTCGAAGGAATGGTTGGCCGGGCCGAAAGGATCGCCCGCGTATTTTTCCGCGTTGCGCCATTTGTTCAGGAACTCGATCTGAAGGTTTTGCGCCGGGATATACTTTGAGAGCATCCACAGGTTCCTCAAGGTGGTGTAAGGATAGTAATTCTGCCAGTCGGTGTAGCGGTTCTCTAGGAAGATGTTGCCATACTCGTTGAAGTAGTGGTAGCCGCCGCGGCGCATGGCGGTGACGTCGAGATTGAAGACCACCCGGTGCGCGGTCTCGGCGTCCACCTTGTCCAGGAACTTGCGGAAATTCACCTCGGCCATTTTGTCGGGCAGGTTCACGCCGTCGATCTTGAAGGTGGTGATGCCGTATTTCTGATGAAGACCGATCACCGCGTCGGCATCCTTCTCCCAATCCGCGTTGCTGTTGTCTTTGCTCGGGTTGAACCACAGGCAAACGTTGATGCCGAGTTCCTTGCCTTTTTTCACCACCGGTTCCAGCCCGTTGGGAAATTTGTCGGGGTCCGGCTTCCAGTAGTTTTCATTCGACCAGATGTTTTCCAGCGTGCCGCCCTTCTGGGCGGAGTTCGACGAACGACCGGACTGCCAGCCATCGTCCAACTGGAAGTGCGAAAGGCCGAGTTTCGCCCCCGCTTCGAGCTCGGCCATCGCGAAATTCTCGCGGATCCGCGAGTCCTGGCCGCGGTCGCCCCAGGTATTCATCAGCACCATTTCATCCCGACCGGGCAGGTGCAGCCGCAGGTTTTTCTGATACTCGCGCAGCGCGAGGTAGCGGGACTTGACGTCGCCGGAGTAAACCCCGGTGGCAAAGCCGTAGCCGCGACGCCATTCCAGCGGATCCAAATCCGCGGGATTCAAGCCGGCGCCGACGACTTTCAGCGCGCCGAATTCCGTCATGAAATCGCTGCCGGGATAGGCAAGTTGCACGTTGGAGGTCGGCGCTTCCTTCAACAGAAAGACGCCGGAACCGGAGATTTCGTCGTGGCCGAAGAGCAGGTTCCCGCGATAGAAGTTTGGCCGGTAGGACAGCGTCTCGACCTTGTTGACCAGCGTGTTGAAGCGATCCGTAATGTCGAAGAACTCAACCGCCTCAAGGCCCCAGTGTTTTCCTGGCAGATCCAGATTCTCAATGACGGGAACGGTGAGGCCCGCATTTCCGGGAGTCACTTTCTCGAGGTTGACCATATCCGCGAGGCTCGATCCCGGCTGCAACCAGACCTTGTCGGATTTCCCCCTAAAATACAGGTCACAAGCGATCACCGGACAATTGGGATAGAGGCGGAAAATCCGCTTCACCTGGAGTTCGTCCAACGAGCAGACCACTTCCGCCTGCAGGTGCTCCGGAGCGACCGAAGTCGCCGGAACCACTTTCGCGGAGAAAACCGCGTCCTTGGCTTTTTCGCTCTGACCCGGAAAACGGAGATCGGGCTTGTTGGAACCCATCTTCCAATTCCTGCCACTGGTTTTGTCCGTTAAAGACCGCGTGATGAGACTTCCTGCATTCCACTGATAAACCCGCGAGATCTTCGAATTTCCCAAGGTGAGCAAATCGTTCTCCAGCGTCGCGGAACACTCGAAGGTGGGTGGCTTTTCCGGCGCATTCTGGGCACTGGCGGACGGGACGAGCACGGAGAGGCCAATCAGGAGGAAGCGGAACATCATGGGGAATTCAATGGCGATGGGTTTCATGCGGCGGCGGAGTAGGGCTCCCTACGATCAATCGACGGGTCATTTTACGGCATTCGGGGTGGCATTCCACATCCCCCGGTCGAGCTAGCCCGCCTCGCGCCGGGATCACGTTAGTCCTGCGGTTTGTCGACTTCCATCCAGGCAAGCAGCCACTTCCAGGTGGCCTCGGGATTACGCTCCACGGGGGGCGGCGGCAGCGGCTTGTTGGGAATCACCACGGGTTTGCCGCGGTGCGCGTCTGCCAGGCGCTTGAACATCCGGCCCGTCTCCTTGATCTTGTTATCCGACGTCATCAGTCCGAGATCGTATTCGAAGGGGTGAAAATCGAAGCGGCGGTCGATGTCATGGCTGGCCCACCAGGTGAAGTAGCTGATCCCCTGCTGCACGCCGCCGGCGACCGCCAACTCCATCCATTTGGGAACATCGGCCGCCGGCATCTCGACGTTGCAGGCACCGAACTCCTCCAGCCAGATCGGTT
>JBEDKU010000459.1:0-10988 GCA_041172045.1 Verrucomicrobiota bacterium
CTTCGATGCGGTAGGTGGCGGCGACGAGGTCGGGGTTGTTTGTCAGCGCGCGGGTGATGAGGTTCCGCAGGGTGGAGTCGGAGAAGACCTTGCGCCAGGATTGGTCGCCGAACGAGGTGCCGTGAGGCGCGGTGTCGCCACGGAAGGAGGCGGGGATTTTGACATCAGGTGTCCCCGGCTCCGGCCCGAGCATGCAGGAGCTTAGGAAACAGACGCCGGGGAGGATGAAAATCGGTCGCATGGGGATCTGGATTCAAGGAAAGTGGACGCGGTCATCACCATGCGGGTGGCGATTCGCGCGCGGACTCGGGCGCAGGTTAGTGAAACCCAGGGAGTGAGGGCGAGGATGATTTTTCCGCGGGATGTGGAAATTTCCGCGGGCGGATGGGTTTTAAGGGAATGCAGAGGTCGAGCGGGGAGTTCTCCGATACCGCAGAGAAAAGACCGTGGTCAAGGAAGCCGGGGATCAAGGTTCGACCATGCCCTCAGGAGGTGGCATGGCAGACGAAGCGCCGAAATCAAACGCCTAGACGGGCGTTCATCAGCGTGTAGCGTCTCGCAATGACCACCGCCGCCTCGACACCTCCTCGTGAACTGATCTACGAGGCGATCGGCCTGAAGAAGCAATTCGACAACGGGAAAGTGGTCGCGTTGCGAGGTCTGGACCTGGAAATCCGGCAGGGGGAGTTCGTGGCGATCGTCGGTCAGAGCGGTTGTGGCAAGAGCACGCTGCTGCAAATGCTCGGTTCGCTGGACTCGCCGACGGAAGGACGGCTGAATTACCGGGGCAACTCGATTCCCGACATGGCGGATCATGCCGCCTACCGGTCCCACCAGATTGGTTTCGTTTTCCAAGCCTTCCACCTGCTGCCGACTTTCACCGTGGTGGAGAACGTCCAGATCCCGATGTTCGAAGGCAAGCTCTCACGAACCGAGCGCAGGGCGCGGGCGGTCGAGCTGTTGGAATCGGTGGGCCTCGGTCACCGGCTGAACCACTATCCGTCGGAACTTTCCGGCGGGGAGAGGCAGCGTGTGGCCATCGCCCGCGGCCTGGCGAACAAACCTTCCGTGGTGCTGGCGGACGAGCCGACCGGCAATCTGGACAGCGAGAGCGCCGTACAGATCATCGATCTGCTGCTCGATCTTCACGGAAAGCTGGGCGTGACGCTGGTGCTCGTCACCCACGATCTATCCGTCGCCGAGCGCGCTTCGCGGACGATCCGAATGAAAGACGGCCGGGTCATCTCGGACCAGCAGTCGACTTCCAAGTAACCCAAATTTTCAATGACATTTTTCACCATCGTCCTCCGCAGCCTGACCCGGCGTCCAGTTCGCACGTGCCTGACACTGGTCGGGATTTCTATCGGAATCGCCGCCGTGGTGACCCTGGTCGGCATGGCGTGGGGTTATGAAAAAGGCATCGGCAAACAACTGGACGTGGTGGGCGTGGATGTGGTCGTAAGCAACATGAGCGGTGGTCTGATGCCCAAGATGTTCGACGAATCCTTGGAAGAGAAGGTCGCCGCCCTGCCACGGGTCAGGGAGACGACGACGGTCCTGATGCAGATGCTGAGCGTGGAGGACGCGCCGATCATGATGATTTCGGGGCGTAAGTGGGGCGGATTCACCTGGGAAAAAATGAAAGTCATCGACGGTCGCCTGCCGAAGGACGGCGACGAAAAGGTGGTCGTGCTCGGCACGCTGGCCGCGGAGGTGCTCAAGAAAAAGGTGGGCGACACCGTGCAGATGGAGGCCGAGGAACTCGCGGTCGTCGGCATCGTGGACGGCCAGGCGATGGTGGAGAACGGCACGATTTTCCTGTCGCTCACGGTGATGCAGGAAGTCACCGGGAACCCGGGGAAGATCAATTTCCTCGATATCCGGGTGCCGCCGAATACTCCGAAGTCGGAGATCGACCTGCTTTGTCAGGACGTCAAGGTCATCTTCCCGGAAGGTCGGGCGATGGTGGCTAGCGAAGTGGTCGGCACCAGCCAGGGCTTCCGTGTGGCGCGGGCGATGAGCTGGAGCACGTCGTTGTTAGCCATCATCGTGGGCGTGCTCGGGGTGATGAACACCATGCTGATGACGGTCTTCGAGCGCACCCATGAGATCGGCATCCTGCTGGCCGTCGGCTGGCGGAAGCGGCGGATCGTTTACATGGTGCTTTGCGAGTCGGCTTTGTTAGGCCTGCTCGGCGGGCTTGTCGGTGCGACGCTCGGCGCGCTCGGCCTCCTCACCCTGGGGGCCTTGCCGGGCGTGCGTGGGTTTGTCGAGCCGGACATCAGCCTCAAGCTGATGCTCATTTCCGTCGCCATTGCCGTCGTTGTCGGCGTGATCAGCGGTCTTTATCCCGCATGGCGCAGTTCGCGCCTTTCGCCGAGTCTCGCGCTTCAAAGCTAATTTCAATCCAATCCCATGAACCCAACATTTCAATTTCTCCGCCACGCGCTGCTAGGTGCCACGCTGCTGGTTTCAAGTGCCACCGCCCAGGACGCCGCGCCCTCCGCCAAGGATCTCGCCGCGCAGTTGAGCAACAACATCCAGGACGGTTCCTCGCTGGTGCGGCTGAAGATGGAAGTCCGCCAACCGGCCGCCGGTGGCAAGATGGTGCTGCAGCTTCAGGTGAAGTCCTGGCGCGCCAAGGGTTCCACGGATTTTGTCTATCAGATCCTCTGGCCCAAGGAGCGCAAGGGCGAGGGGTTCCTGCTGCGCAAATCCGGCGGCCGCGCGCCGACCGGTTCGTATTTCACCCTGCCGGATTCGTTGGCGACGCTCGCCGCTTCAAAAATGAAGGACGGCATCTTCGGCAGCGACTTGTCGTATGACGATCTGGTGGAAAATTTCTTCGCCTGGGAAAGCCAGGCCATCGTCGGCACCGAAACCGTGGACCGGGTGGCGTGCCAGATTCTTGAATCCAAAGCCGGAAACGGTGATCATTCGGGATATTCGAAAGTGCGCAGTTGGATCGATACCAAGCGCATGCTCCCACTGCGGGTGGAGAAATATTCGGGCTCTGGCAAGCTGGTGAAACGCATCGACACCACGCGCGTGGCCAAGGACGACACCGGGAAATCCGTCGCCGCGAGTTTTTCCCTGCAACGACCGGGCCAGGACTCCATCACGGAAATCGAGGGATCCAACATCAAGCACGACGTGACCTTCACCGCGGCCGATTTCACGCCCGAGGCTCTACGTACTCTTAAATAGGGACGCCATGGAAAACCTCAAGCCGATGGCGGCGGTCACCGCCCTGTATGCCCCGGACCAGCACGAGCTGGCCGAGGCCATCGTCGCGAGTCTGAGCCGCGCGATTTTCCACGAGACCGACGCCAGGCCGGCGGGGAAGGCGAAAATTTTCCTCGGGCGCGTCTCCCACAAGGTCGTGCGATGGACTACGCGGGCCGCTAGATCGAAGGATGACAACGGAGCGGAGGTCGCGCTTTTCAGCAACCGGTTGTTCGAACGTTCCGGCCACCCCTACGCGCACGCGTTGCTCACATCCTCCCGCAGCGAGACCGCCGCGCTGGTGGAGGGCGGCGATCCCATGAACGGGCCTTACATGATGCTGTCGCCGGAAATCCGCAAAAACGGCGGGGTGTGGGACCGGATTTTTTTCGACTCGATCCAGAGCAAGGACGTGCAGGTCCGCTTCATCCACGAGACCCAGGCGACCCACATGGCCGCCAAGCGCGTGCTCGACCGGGGCGAGTCCGTGCGCATCAAGGCGGTGGCCGCCGGGACCGGGCTCAGTTTGATTCTCGCTTACGACAAGCTGATCCGCGACGGCTACGATCCCAAGACCATCACCGCCGTCATCACCGACCGGGATCCGGCGAACACGGAGAAATCCAACCGCTTGCTAGGAAAACTGGCCACCACCCGGAACAACCTCCACGCCCATGGGATTTCCGCCGTCGCCGAGGACGTGTTCGGAGAGGCGGACCCGCTGCACGCGCCTTACGACATTGTCACCGCCATCGGCATTCTGGAGTATTTCCAAGGCCTCACCCACGGGACCACCGAGAAGCGGCTGATGCTCCACGAACCCGACGAGCCGCTCACCGCCCACGACCTCGCCGCGCGCCTCGGCGAAATGACCACCGACCGCGGCAACCTGATCATCAATACTTACCGCGACCATTCCTGTATCCGGATCCTCGAACTATTCGGCAAACGCTTCGATTTCCGCGACCGCGGACATCTGCGGGATTTGCTCGCGCCGCTGAACTTCCGCTCGTTCCATCTGGCCGGGTCCGGGCACATCTATGACGTCGAGGTATTCGAGAAATCGCCGCCCGGCGAGTGAATGCGGTTTTACTTCCGGGGTGGACGATGGCACAAAACGCTGCGTCATGAATGCCGCCCTCCTATGTCTGCTAGGTCTCGCGCTCGTTACGGCCGGCTGCACCGGTTATTCATCGGTTAGGGAGATCCGGCCGGCGCATCGTTCGCCGACCGCCGCCGGCGATTTGATAAGCCGTTCCCTCAAGCAACCCACGGCGCGGCCGCTGGAGCAAATCGGCGGCTTTCTCGACGCGGCGTCCTCGGCGGCGGACGTGTTGCGGAAACAACCGGCGGACCGGCAGGCGCTTGAAGACTACAACTTCGCGGTGGCCCGCATTTTCGAGGTCATCCACCGGGTCGGCCTGGAGCCGTGGAAAAAGCCGCTGTCGTGCCCGGGCGCCACCCAAGTCTGGAGATTTTCCATCAACCGTGATTCGAAGCCGGGGCGGAACCCGTCGGATTTCGACATCCGGCCGGCTGATGCGTTGGATTTCCGCGGCACGCTCGTGGTCCAGCGTAGCCTCAAGGAGGGCATCGGCGCGCCGTTGGTCGTGGAGAGCAAAGCTGCCGCGCCAGGCAGAGTCGAGGCGTTCGAAGTGAGCCGCATTTCCTATGGAATGACTGGCGTGGTGAGCTTCAACGGCAGCCAATGCGTCGGCACCTTTTTCGATCCGCTGGCAATCGAAGACATCACTTTCGCCGGCCACAGCCAGCCGCTGGCGGCGGATTTCACCGCGCCATTGGCCTTGGCGTTGGCCAGTCAGGACCACCGGCGGAAGGAGCTCGACGGGCTGTTCCGGCCCGCGGAATTCGAGGCCCGGGCCCGCTTGGCGCTGCTCCAACCCTATGATCCGGAAAAAATCCCGGTCCTCTGCATCCATGGTCTCGGAGACTCCCAGGCCACCTGGGCCCCCTTGATCCAGACCCTCCGCGGAGATCCCGTCGTCCGCAGGAACTATCAGTTCTGGTTCTTCAGTTATCCGACCGGTTTTCCCTATCCGTTGTCGGCGTCGGTCCTGCGCCGCCGGCTGGACGCGATCCACGCAATCTATCCGGATCACAAGGAAATCGTCGTCATCGGCCACAGCATGGGCGGCATGATCAGCCGCACTCTCATCACGGACAGTGGCATGAAACTCTGGAACGCCATCTACGATCAACCGCCGGCGAAAATGCCGTTTTCCGCTGAGACCCGGAAGGTCATGAGTGAGTCGCTGATCTTCAAGCCGCGTTCCGACATCTCCCGGGTCATCTTCGCATCCGCCTCACACCGAGGCAGTAACATCGCATCCAATTTTCTTGGTCGCCTAGGCTCCCGCATCATCGGCGCTCCCGCCGACCTATGGCCGGACGAGCCGGACGTGCTCACGCTCGCCAGACCGAACACCACCGGAGCGAACCTGATGCGCATGCCGAACAGCATCGATTTCCTCAAGCCGGAGAACCGCTTCGTCAGCACTCTTGCCGGCATCCCGACAGCGCCCGGCATTCCCTATCACTCGATCATCGGCGACCGAGGAAGAGGGGGGAATCTCGACCATCGGTGGCCGGTTAGCACCGACGGCATCGTGCCCTACTGGAGCAGCCACCTCGACGGCGCGAAGAGCGAGCTGGTCATTCCCAGCCATCACTGGACGAACCAGCACCCGCTCGGCATCACCGAAGTCGCCAGGATCCTCCACGAACATCTGAAAAAACAATGAGGATATGCCACGCCGGTCGCCAATTTCCATTTGGAAACGGGCGTTCCCATCCGATTTTCCACCGGTCGAAATTGGTGATTGCCAATCGCCCGGACATAAAGATAGTCAGGTTATCTTGATTAAAGCGATTAAAGATTCGAAGCCACGATTTGGCACTGCGCATGCTGGCGACGGGCTGGTGTCACGCACCCCATCACCCGTCAAAATACCCAGCACCCCCACCCATCACGATGATTCATCGCACCGAGGAAGGTCAGTCAGCATTGTTTGAAGAAACTCCAGAAAACGGAGCCAGTCCCCGAAGAAAGCGAGCCGGCAGTGACTCCCCCAAACCGACGGATTTAGGCCTTACGGCCCCTTCGCAACTCGCCAAAAACTACGTGTTGGACACCAACGTCCTCCTGCACGACCCCGCCGCCCTTGAGCGCTTCAAGGAAAACCACCTCTGCATCCTCGTCGATGTGCTGTCCGAACTGGACCGCTTCAAGTCCGAGCAGACCGAGCGCGGTGCGAACGCCCGCCGCGTCCACCGCCGGCTCACCGAGATGTTCACCAACTCGGAAAAAGTCACCCACGGCGTCGCCACCGAAGGCGGCGGCACCGTGCGCCTCGTCATTTACGATCCCAGCAGTTGCCCGAAGAACTCGGACATCCTCGACCGTTTCCACCGCATTTTCCCGGACCGCGAGCGGGTGGACCACCGCATTCTCGCCGCCTGCCTGCTGCTCATGCAGCACAACAAGGCCCCCGTCGTCCTCGTCACCAAGGACATCAACATGCAGCTCAAGGCCCGCGCCGTCGGGATCGACTGCCAGGACTACCTGAATGACAAGGTCGACGCCCGCGAGGTGTCGAACTACGAGGTCCGCCGCATCGAGGTGGATCCCAGCGAGCTCCACCGCTTCGCCAGCACCGGCGACCTGCCCATCTCCGAGGACCGCATCGACGGCGTGGCCGTCAATGAATACGTCCTGCTAGGTGCCGGGGAAAAACAGACCATTCCCGCCCGGCTTGCGCATGACGGCCGCTTCGTCCGGCTCAACATTCCCGAGGTGTTGAAAATTCCGGACGGCCAGTCGCTCAAGCCGCTCAACCTCGGCCAGCGCTGCCTCATCGACGCACTGCTCAACCCGGACATCTCGCTTGTCACCTGTTACGGTCACGCCGGCACCGGCAAAACCTTGGTCGCCGTCGCCGCCGGCCTGCACGAGATGTTCAACCGGAAATACAACGGCATCACCGTCAGCCGTCCGGTCGTCGCGATGGGTGACCAGCTCGGTTTCCTGCCTGGCTCGCTCGACGAGAAAATGCGCCCGTGGCTCCAACCGATCCACGACGCGCTTGATCTCCTCATGCGCCCCACCACCCCGCTCGGCCCGCGCCGCAAGCAGCAGAAACCCAGCGGTGCCAGTGGCGTGCCGCCCACCATCAAGAAACCTTACGAACTCCTGATGGAGCAGGGCATCCTGGAAATCGAAGCCCTCTGCTACATCCGCGGCCGCTCGATTCCCAACCGTTTTTTCATCCTCGACGAAGCCCAGCAACTCACCCCGCAGGAAGCGAAAACCATCGTCACCCGGATGTCGCGCGACTCCAAGCTGGTGCTCGTCGGCGATCCCGCGCAGATCGACAACCCGTATGTGGACAGCCGCAGCAACGGCCTCGTTTACACCCGGAACCGTCTCAAGGGACAGCCCTTCGTCGCCCACATCGCCCTCAACCGCGGTGAGCGCTCCGAGCTGGCGGAAGCCGGCGCGCAGTTGATGTAAGAACCCTCCATCCTGGCACCGGCCGCATGCGCGGTCCGGCTGATGCGAATGGTCCCTGATGCGAATGGTCCCTGATGCGCGCGGCAGCATGTCCTCGCTTATTTGGAAACAAGGGCGAGACGATTTCCGGAAACCGTTACCACGGGCCGAAATCCGGCTTTTCGTAGAATCGCGCCTTCGGAAAAAGCCGCTACGGCGGGAGGCGTGGGCATGAACTCCGGATGGTTTCGGGTTTAAGGCGCTGACGGGCCATCGTGCGGGGCACGGTGGAAGTTCGCAAAAACACGCGATCCCGTAATACTAAAAATTCCGATTTAGTTAATTATCGAGGTTTGAACGCCTTCGGTAATATGAAACATTTAACTACGCCCGTCTGCATCGCCGTCCTTGGAACGCTTGCCGCCAGCCTCCACGCGAAGGAGCCGGTTCTGAGGACGCCTGGAACTGCGACTTGGACGACGGAAGCGACGTCCACCGGGACCCGGACCGTTTTCACGCTTACCAAGAATACGGTTTTCGACTGGGAGCAGCTCAATCTCAAAAGTGGCAGCGAACTGGTCTTTGACTTCAAGGAAGGTAAGACCGTGGTCAACTTCCTCGGCGGGACTGAAACCCACATGATCGACGGTGCGGTGACTTCGAACGGAATCGTCGCCTTTTTCTCACCAACCGCAGGTTTGGAGATCAATGGCTCGATCATTGCGAAAGGCGTGACACTCGCGACGCTGAACGCGGACGCCGATGAATTCTCCAGCGGAAACGGCTACAAAATGAGTGGCCCGGCGGGATACAACTCCCTGACCATCAACGGCCGGGTGGAGGCAACCGACGGTGACGTGGTGCTGGGCGGTGAGAGCGTCTTCGTGTCGGACACGGGCAGGATCAAGGCCTCGCAGGATGTGCTGATCGGCGGTGGCATAGAAGTTTCCGTGGCCGCCTCGGGAGATCGCAGGGTTAAGGCAAAGAGCGGTATGGGATATGTGCTTCACATGGGCGAGACCAGCGGCAGTCGGATCGAGGTGGCGGCAAGCACGGGCGTCAGCAATGGAGGGACCTTCACCGCGGGAAATGGCCGGATCTTCTTGCAAGTGGGAGAAAGTGGATCGATCACCAATGAATCCAGCGGCGTGATCGTCGGAGATGCGGTTTTTGAAGGTGAATTCGACCCGGATGGAGATGTATTAATTCCTGATGAGGGCGACATCGCTCCACCGGTGGGTGATTCCACCTTGACCCTGCCCAAGCTGTCGCGGCCGGACGGGACCAAAGTGAGTTCCGAACCGCAGACGTTCAATGTGACCACCCCGATGAGTGCTTCGAGCGACGCCGGCCGGGATTCCAATGTCGGCAGTGGCGTTTCCGTGGCAAGTGTCGCGAGCGTGGATGGCGGCGTCAGCGTCGACAATCCGACGTCCGGGGCCGGTACAACCCGGGGTGGCAGTTCTGTCACGCCGCAGTCCACCCGGGTGGGCGGCACCCAGCTCATCTCCACGTCACGGACTGCCACTTACAATCTTCCGGTCAACGCGTCGAACGCGGCGGGTCGGGATTCCTCCTATTCCGAACGGGCTGAAAAGCGCATGGCACAGCGGGGCGCGGCCAAGTCGATGCTCCAGCGCTCCTCGTTTTTCGGAATGCGCGGAGGCAATACCGCGCTCGCGAAACGCTGAGCCTGAGCGGACGTCTGCCAATTTCAGAGCCTGTCGCGGGCTCATTGTTTGTATTGGCTAAATAGTAAGGTTTTGTTAAGCAGGAGCTGTGAGACGACGGAAACGGTTTGCCCGAAGGCGGATTCCGATCGTTTCATCCCTTCTGAAAGCGACCTGCGATGCGTCCGTTACTGGCAATTTTCCTCACTTCCGTGGCCCACGCGCAGTTCCTGCCTGGGATAGACCCGCGCGTCCCTGATGCGAAGCCGGTGGAATCACTTCCCGCGAAGGAAGTGGATGCGGGCGTGGCGGGCACGGGCGTGATCGTTTGTCCACAGCTCCGGGAAATCCGCCTGGAATCGTGGAGCGGGGCGGAATGCAAGGAAGTCGCCCCCGGCTTGAGCGCGGCCTCGGATCTCCTTGTGCCATCGCCGGTGACCCTCGGAACGAAACTCGCGTCATGGAAAGGCCGCGCCCTGACGGAAGGGGATCTCATCGCCATCGCCGACACCATCCTGGCCCACTACGATGTCGAAGGATACCCGGTCGTGGGAATCGACGCACCCGAGCAGGATTTACAGTCGGGAAACTTGCGGCTTCTCGTCGAGCTGGGACGGATTGGGAACATCGGCGTCACCCGACCGAAGTATGGAAATCCCAAGGTCGTTACCAAAGGGCTGAAACTCCGGCGCGGGGAAATCATCCGCCGGTCGGAGCTCGACGAGCAGATGGCATGGTATGGCCGCAGCGTGTTCCGGCGGCCGCAGTTGATGGTTTCTCCGGGCAGCGAGCCGGCGACGGCGGATCTGCTCATCGGCCTGGCGGAGAAAAAGCCGTGGCGGGCCACGGTGGGTTATGAAAACAGCGGGCCGTATCTGCTTGGGGAGAACCGCTTCATCCTTGGAGTGGCGGGAATGACAAAAAACGAGCACATCCTGGCCTGGCAAACGGTGCTCGGCGATCCGGTGTCCTCGCTCCAAGCGCACGCGCTGAGCTGGGAAATTCCCTTTCACCGCATCCATCAGTCGCTCCAGCTCGATGCGGTTTACGCGGAAGTGCTCTCGTATTCGATTCAAAGCGGTCTGCCCGTGGAAAACACCGGCGTCTCATGGTCGGTCGCCGCGATCCACAAACTTTCGTTGCCCTCCCTCGGGAAATGGCGCCAACGCCTGACGGCCGGCGTCGAGCTCAAGGCCACCAACCAGTTCGTGCTCTTCGGCGGCGCGGCGTTTTCACCCGGAGAGGTGCGGTTGGTGAACGGGAGGATCAACTACGGGTTGTCCCGCGATTGGGAAAACGGCGGTTGCTGGATGGACACCACCCTGCTAGGCGCGCCGGGAGGGTTGATCCCTGGGAACGATGACGAGGATTTTCAAGTTTATGATCCCGAGGCGGTGGCCAACTACGCCATCGCGCGGATGGCGGCCCAGGGCTGGTGGTCGCCCGGCGGCGACTGGCGGCTCGGCCTGCGGGGCACGGCGCAAGCGACGAACACCCGGCTGCTGCCCGTCGAACAATTCGCAGCCGGCGGCTATCAGACAGTGCGTGGCGTCTCGGAGCGCGAGTACTATGCTGACGACGGC
>JBEDKU010000460.1:0-4850 GCA_041172045.1 Verrucomicrobiota bacterium
TTATTGATGTTGGCCGCACCTACGAACAAAATCTGTGCAAGGTCAGTGGCAGTGACGCCGAGGGTGAGCGCCCCTGTGCCCCAAATGCCGCTGGTCAAGGCTCCCGGGGTGCCCGAACCGATTGTCGTGCTACTCAGGAGAAACCGATTGTTCACCCCAGCGCCGCCGCCAACGGTGATGCCGCCGGAAAAGGTATTGGCGGTGTTGGTGAGCATGCTGGTGGCACCCTGAGGACCATTCCATTTCAAAGCCAGGCTGCCGGTGAATAACTGCGCGGTAGAAGCAAAGTTTGAGAGGGTCAGCGTGGCGTTGCCGGTGCTATTGGTGATGGTGCCGGTGGCGGAGGAGAGGCTTTTGAGGGTGTTGTTGAAGCCGCCCAAGTCCAGAGTGGCGCCTGTAGCGACGCTGAACGCGCTGTTGGCGCTGAGCGCCGTGGTGCTGCCCGCCTTGAGCGTGCCATTGCTGATGGTGGTGTTGGCGGCGTAGGTGTTGTTGCCGCCAAGAGTCAGAATGCCGCTGCCGGTCTTGGTGATCGTCAAGCCGCTGGTGGCGGCGAGGGCGGAGTTGATGGTCGCGTCCGCGTTCGTGACGATGTTGCCGGAAACGCCGAAGGTCAGGGTGTTCGATTGGACGAGGTAACCTGCGGTATCGAACTGCAAGCCGCCGACTTGGATACCGGTGCCCAGCGAGACCGTACCCGCCGCGCCGCCGAAGACGGCGGTGTCGTTGTTGGCGTTGGTCCAAAGCGAATCGACTCCAGCCGTTGCGAGGGTGTCCCAGTTGGTCAGGGCGGTGTTCCAGGTGCCGATTCCTCCGTCGGCATCGGCAGTGGAGGTCGTGCCGTCCCAGAAGAGTGGCGCGGCAAGGACCGGGCCGACGGACAGAGCGAAGATGAGCCCCGCCACGAGGCGTGCGGGGCGGAGGAAAGGATTATTGCGGGTTTTCATGGGAGCTGGGAGAGATCTCGGGCTAACGAGAACAATGGGTTTTCGCTGACGGAAGATTGAAACGATGACAAATCGCCCAAGCTTGGGTATCCTCATTTCATAGGATGTCTGGACGATTGTGGGTTTCGCCAGACCAGGCGGGTGACGTGGTGGTTTGGAGTGGCTGGCGCACCCCGGAACTCGCAGGCGAGTTCCGGGGTTTGGTCTGGCATTGGCAGGTTGGGGATTCAGCGCGGCGTCAGTCTTGCGGTGGGGTTACTCGGCGGCGACGCGGACGAACAGCTTGGTCGCGGCGAGCGGTGCCCCGGTGAGGGTGACCACCACGGTTTCATTGCTGCCGCTTGGAGTCGCGACTTGGCCTGCCGTGGCGGCGGCATCCAGCGTCCAGCTTCCCGTGGCCAGTGTGGTGGAGGTAAGGATCTTGTAGGTCAGCCCGGTGGCGGCACGACGCTGATAGGTGAAGGTGCCTGCGCTTTTGCTGAGTTGAACCAGGATCGGATTGACCGAGGAACCGCTGATCGGACTGAGGCCGAAGGCGAATTCCTGCTGGTTAAGCAAGCCGTCGTTATCGTTGTCGCCCGCCGGATTGGAGACGTCGTTCCCGGGAAGGAAGGTATTTGCCCAAGTGGTGTAAGGACTACCGCCGCCGGTAACGGTGAGGATGAGGGTGTTTCCTCCGGTGATGGAGAGGGTGCCGGTGAAGCCCCCGATGGCTCCCGAGGCGGTGCCGATGGAGCCGGTGATGGCGGCACTGGAGCTGATCAACGTGTAGCCCCCCGCAGTCAGAGCGCCGGTGTCGGTGAACTGGAAGTCGGCGAAGTCGAGCGTGCCGACATGAAGGGCGTTGGTGGCGACGGTGTCGTAGGTGGTGCCGGCGGTGGTGTTCGCTCCGAGCTCGAACTGCAACGAGTTCGCGGCAAGAGAACCCAAGGTGAGGCCGTCGGCGAAGGAGAGCTGGCCAACGCTGGCTCCGGGAGCAAGCTTGCCATTCACGGTGGTGGTTCCGCCGAGGGTGCCGGTGCCGCCTAGTGTGCCCGTAGCATCGACGGTGACGACTCCGGTCGCAGAGCTTTGGTTGCCATTCACCAGCAGTGTGCCGCCGCTGATGGTGGTGGCTCCGCTGTAGGTGTTGTTGCCGGTGAGGGTGAGCGCGCCGCTGCCGGTTTTGGTCAGGGCGAGGGTGCCTGCGGCGTCGGTGATTACGCCGTCGAAGGTGCTGGTCGCATCGTTGTCTCCGACGGTGAGGGTCGGCGTGCCGCTGAATCCGTCCACGATGCCCGTACCGGAGAGACCGTTGATGGTTTCACTGAAACCGCCCATCTTAAAGGTGCCGGCCGTGACGACCAAATTGCCTTTACCGCTGCCGTTGGGGATTTGATTGGCCGCACCGAGTGTCAGGGTGGAAGCGGCGGTCTCAAGGACCGTGTTGCCCGCATAGCTGTTGGGGGTTCCCGTGTTGTTGAGGGTGACGCCGATGGAGCCGAAAGTGTGGCTGAGTTTCAGACCGGAAATACCGGAGATCGCCCCGGACACGCTGATCGTGCCATTACCGAATGAGTGGAACCTTGCATCCGCCAAGTTGACGTTGATCGCACCGGCGAGGATGCTACCCCCGGCTTCAACCCGGAAAGTCCCGGTAATGTCCGTTCCAGCCTCGGTGTTGACCACAAGGTCGTTGTTGACGGTGATCGCATTCGAGAAATAAAGCTGCGACTTGTCCCCGGCAGCGGCACCGATGGTGATGGGCCCTGTGCCGAAGAGTCCGCTGGTCACCGCACCGGGAGTGCCCGCACCGAGCGTTCCGGTATCTAACAAGATTCGGGTGTTAGGGCCGCCGCCGTTGCCGTTGCCCAAGATCGTCCCGCCGGAGTAGGTGTTGGCGGTGTTACTCAGAAGGCTGTCATTGTTGCCACCGCCAAAGATCTGGAGTCCCATGCTGCCGGTGAATAGCTGTGCGTTCAATCCGCCAGGCATGGAGTTCGCAATTCTCAGCGTGCCGCCGAGACCCACGCCCGAGCTGTCGGTGATGGTGCCGGTGTCGGTGGTCAGACTCTTGATGGTGTTGTTGAAGCCGCCGAGATCGAGCGTGGTGCTGCCAGCGACGCTGAGCGCGCTGTTTGGGCTTAGTGCGGTGGTGCTACCCGCCAGCAGCATGCCGCCGTTGATGGCGGTGGCTCCGCTGTAGGTGTTGTTGCCGGAGAGCGTCAGCGTGCCGCTGCCGGTCTTGGTGAGGGCCAGTGAGCCGGCGGTGTTTTTGATGATACCAGAGAAGGTGCTGGTGGTGTCGTTGTCGCCGACGGTCAGAGTGGGGGTGCCGCTGAAGCCATCCACGGTGCCCGTGCCAGACAGTCCGTTGAGGGTTTCGCTGAAGCCGCCCATTTTGAAGGTGCCGTCCGTGACGGTGAGGTTTCCTTTGCCGCTGCCGTTGGGGATTTGGTCGGCCGCTCCGAGTGTCAGAGTGGAAGCGGCGGCACCGACAGTCGTGTTGCCTGTATAGCTGTTTGCAGTGCCTGTATTGCCAAGGGTGACGGCGAGCGCGGCAGTACCGGTTGTGCTGACCGTCAGGCCGAATCCGCCGGAAATCGCACCGGTCGCGCTGATCGAACCCGCGCCGCTATTGCTCTTGGCGAAGAGGGCATCGGCCAGATTGGCGTTGATCGCACCGGTGAGGACACTGTTACCGGATTCAACCCGGAAGGTGCCGGGTTGGTCCGTTCCAGCGGCGGTGTTGACCACGATGGCGTTGTTGATGGTGATCGCGTTCGAAAAATAGAGTTGTGACTTGTCCGTGATGGCGGCCCCGATGGCGATGGGGCCACTACCGAAGACGCCAAGCGTGCCGGCCCCCAGCAGAAGACGGGTGGTCGTAGATCCACTGCCGTTTCCAAGGATCGTTCCGCCGGAGTAGGTGTTGGAGGTGTTGCTGAGTATGGTGTCAGCCGTGCCACCGCCAAAGATCTGGAGCCCCATGCTGCCGGTGAATAGCTGTGCGTTCAAGCCGCCAGGCATGGCAGTCGCGATTTTCAGCGTGCCGCCTAGGCCAGCGCCAGAACTGTCGGTGATGGTTCCGGTGGCGGTCGAGAGGCTCTTGATCGTGTTATTGAAGCCGCCCAGATCGAGCGTGGCACTTGCCGCAACGCTGAACACGCTGTTGGAGCTCAGCGCGGTGGTGCTGCCTGCCTTGAGGGTACCGACGCTGACCGTTGTGTTTCCGGCGTAGGCGTTGGTGCCGCCTACCGTCAGCGTGCCACTGCCGGTCTTGGTGATCGTCAGGCCGCTGGCGGCGGCAAGAGCGGAGTTGATGGCGGCGTTCGCGTTGGCCGCGATGTCGCCGGAGATGCCGAAGGTCAGGGTGTTCGACTGGACGACATAGCCCGCGGTATCGAACTGCAAGCCACCGACCTGGATGCCGCCGACCAGCGAGACGGTACCCAGCGCGCCGCCGAAAACGGCGGTGTCATTGTTTGCATTGGTCCAAACCGAATCGGAACCGCCCGTTGCGAGGGTGTCCCAGTTAGCGGTGATACCATTGTCCCAGGTGCCGTTGCCGCCATCGGCGTTTGCGGTGGAGGTGGTGCCGTCCCAGAAGAAGCTGGTGGCGTAGGCCGGCATTGAGGCCAGGGTGAAAGCGGCGAGGAGCAGCGAGGCGGAGCGGATGAAGGGATTGGCTTGAAGTTTCATGGGATTATTTTTGCGGGATTTGATGGGTTTCTGGAACCCGATGGTTTCTACGGGATTGTCCAGGGCAGTCGGAATTCCCTCGAAGGTGGGAGGCGGGCGACGTGAAAATGACACATTCGTTGGCTTTGAATATCCTCATTTTACAGGATATTCGGACAATTATTGGAAAGGCGCGAAGCTGGCGCAAAACCAGGGGAAAAGCGATCCACGGAAAAACGGGCC
>JBEDKU010000461.1:0-5627 GCA_041172045.1 Verrucomicrobiota bacterium
GTGATCGCCAAGACACCGAAGCAGGATTCGAAGAAGCCGACTTTCCTGGTCTACGGGCACTACGACGTGCAGCCGCCGGATCCGTTGGAACTCTGGACCTCGCCACCGTTCGAACCGCGCCGGGTCGGCCGCAACGTCTACGCCCGCGGCATCAGCGACAACAAGGGGCAGCACCTCGCCCACATCAACGCGGTGGAGGCCTGGCTGACAAGCGGGAACGAACTGCCCTGCAACGTGAATTTCCTCATTGAAGGCGAGGAGGAAGTCGGGTCGAAGGCGCTCCATGATTTCCTACCGAAAAACGCGAAGGAACTCGCGTGCAAGGCCCTGGTCGTCTCGGACACCGAGATTCCCAGCATGAAACACCCCGCGCTTTGTTATTCCCTGCGCGGGATGGCGCCGATCGAGATCCGCCTGGACGGTCCGCACCGCGACCTGCACTCCGGCCTCTTCGGCGGCGCGGTGGACAATCCGGCGATGGTGCTCTGCCAGATGCTCGGCTCGCTGCGCAACAAAAAGGGAAGCTTCACCATTCCAGGCTTCTACGACGACGTGGTGAAACTCTCCGCCTACGAGCGCAAGCAAATGGCCAAGGTGCCTTTCAACGAAACCAAATTCCGCAGGTCCGTCGGCGTGGGCGCCCTTTTCGGCGAAGCCGGCTACACTCCGGACGAACAACGCGCCGCGCGGCCGACGTTCGAGCTCAACGGCCTCACCAGCGGCTATCAGGGTGAGGGCGGCAAGACCATCATCCCCTCCTGGGCCAGCGCGAAAGTCACCATGCGCCTCGTCCCTAACCAGAATCCGGAAAAAATCATCGCACTGGTGAAAAAGCACCTCAAGGCGATTTGCCCACCCACCGTGAAGCTCACCGTGACCGAAGGCCAGGGCGGCAGCCCCTACATGGTGGACCCCACCGGCCCCCTGGCACAAGCCTGCATGCGGGCGGCCAAAGCCGGCTTCGGCCACGAATGCGTGCTCGTCCGCGGGGGTGGCAGCATTCCGATCATCGCGGCATTCAAACAGCACCTGAAAGCGGATTCCCTGATGCTCGGGCTGGCGCTGCCCGACGACAACGCGCATTCCCCGGACGAAAAATTCTCGCTCGACGCCTACATGGCCGGGATGAAAATGGCGGCCCACTTGTGGCCGGAACTCGCCGCCGTGGATTGATTCATCCGGATCCAGGTCCCCTCCCGTGGGGATCGCTCTCTACAGCCTCCTCGTTTGCGGTAATTTACCGAGCCTCATCCTGTTACCCATGAATACTGAACTTCTCATCGTACTCGCGCTGCTGATCGCCTCAGTGGTCATGTTCGTGATTAACAAGCCCCGCATGGACGCCGTGGCGCTCATCATGCTTGTACTGCTGCCCTTCACCGGGGTGATCAGCATGGGCGAGGCGCTGGCGGGTTTCAGCGATCCGAACATCGTGCTGATCGCCGCTTTGTTCGTGATTGGCGAGGGACTGGTGCGGACCGGTGTGGCGCAAAGGCTGGGAGACTGGCTCACCGCCACGGCCGGAAAGAGCGAAACCCGCCTGCTGGTCCTGCTCATGTTAGCCGTGGGGATCCTCGGCTCGGTGATGAGCTCGACAGGCGTCATCGCCATTTTCATTCCCGTCGCGCTGCGCATCGCGCAAAGCACCGGCATGGCGGCCAGCCGCCTGATGATGCCCATGAGCATGGCCGCGCTCATCAGCGGCATGATGACCCTGGTAGGCACCGCGCCCAACCTGGTGGTCAACAGTGAACTCACCCGCCAGGGCGCGGATGGTTTTCAATTCTTCAGCTTCACCCCGTTTGGCGCTCCCATTCTCGTACTGGGCATTCTCTACATGCTCTTCGCACGCCGCTGGCTGTCCTCCGAGACCAAGGACCGGACGAAGTCCAGCCAACGTCCAAGTCTTCGCGACTGGGTGCAGGAATACAGACTGACGGACCGCGAGCACCGGGTGCGGGTGACGCGGGAGTCACCGTTAGTTGGAAAGACCATCGAGGACATCGACCTCCGCAACCACTCGGGGGCAAGCATCATCGCGATCGAACGCCGCCAACGCTCATCCAGCAAACTCATCGCTCCCACTCCGAACACGGAACTCGCGGCCGACGACATCCTGCTCGTGGACTTCTTCCGGAAAGAGGCCCCCACCGGTTCCCTTCGAGAAAAATACGCGCTGGAGGCACTGCCGCTCAGTGGCGAATACTTCACCGACCGCTCTCAGGAAATCGGCATGGCGGAAGTCATGCTCGGGGCGAATTCGGATCTTGCCGGCAAAACCGTCGTCGAGTCCCGCATCCGTTCCCGGCACGGCCTGACAGTCATCGGCCTGCGACGTGGCAACATCCCTGCGGAGGGCGACTTCCTGAATGAAAGTCTGAGCGTCGGCGACACGCTGCTGGTGATTGGAACCTGGAAACAGATCCGCCCCCTGCAGACCGACGCCTCCCACCTGGTGGTCCTGAATCTACCCGCCGAAATGGACGAGGTGCTGCCGGCCTCCCGCAAAGCACCCCAGGCCGTCGCCTGCCTCTTGCTGATGGTGGGCCTGATGATCAGCGGCGTCGTTCCCAACGTGCAGGCCGCCTTGATCGCGGGGCTGCTGATGGGGGCGCTGCGATGCATTGATTTCAACAGCGCCTATCGGTCGATCCACTGGAAGAGCCTGATCCTCATCGTCGGCATGCTGCCCTTTTCACTCGCCTTGCAACGCACCGGGGGAGTGGACTTGGCCGCCGACGGCTTGATGGCGACGATCGGCGGCGCAGGCACCCACGTGGTGCTGGGAAGCATCTTCCTGATCACGGCCATGCTCGGGCTTTTCATTTCGAACACCGCCACGGCAGTCCTCATGGCACCGGTGGCACTGGCCATCGCCAACGACATGAACGCGTCGCCCTATCCGTTCGCGATGATCGTCGCGCTCGCCGCATCGACCGCATTCATGACGCCGATCTCATCGCCGGTGAACACGCTGGTCGTGGGTCCCGGCAACTACAAGTTTGGTGATTTTGTGAGAGTGGGAGTGCCGTTCAGCCTCGTGGTAATGGTGGTCTCGGTCATTCTGGTGCCTCTGCTGATGCCGCTTTACAAGTAACTTCAAATCGCGGGCTCCGAGGACCGGACGATCAGCGCTTGTCCGTTCGCCGGAAGAACGACCCGACTCGACCGATCTGCAACTGCCACGTGCCGAAGCTCTCCGTGAGGCCGCGATAGAACGAAGCACCCACCAGCGTGCCGAGGGCGATGGAGGTGACCACAAACAACACGGTGATGATGTCATGCAACCCGGCGATGCGGTCGCTCATCATCCGGGTGACGCTGAGCAGGCCGAGTGCGCCGGGAACCAGCAGCCAGAAGCTCGGAAGAAACGTCACCGCCGCGGGCGGGCCTTTGAAACGAAGCTGGATCAGATAGGCAAGCGGAGTCGCCACCAGCGTTCCGAAAAAACCGCTGATTTCGCTGCCGATGAAAATGGTCGCGAGCCGCTGCGCGCCGAAGGCCAGCAACAGCACCAGAATCATCCACTGAAGTGAGTTCTTCGGTGCGGAAAAATGCAGATAGACACCCAGCCCGAACACCAACACACCCACCCATCCCGCGAATGGCAGCTGGATGTAGTGGGAGCCCGAGTGCAGGAGATACTCCGGCCGGTAGCCGACGATCGCCGCGCCGATGCCGAGACCGAACGCCAGCAGTACGAGCTGGATGAAACCGGTGATCAGGCGGCTTGATCCGCTCACCATGTCGCCATAGGCAAGTTCCACCATCCCCAGCGTCAGCATCGCACCTGGCAGAAACGTGACGAGCGGTGGCACCAGCGCGTGCACCGGATCCACCGCCAGCCCGTAACGTATTGCTAGAAAAACCAGGGTCGAGACGGTCGTTGCCGCGATCACGGGCAGTGGCACGGACATGACGGAGCCTCCCCGGTTGAACAGCTTGATCAAACCCACGATCAGCCCGAGCACCGCCGCCGCGGCAAGGTTGGACACCGTCGGCATCAAGACGAACGCCAGACCGATGGTGAGGATGGTGTGGCCGAAAACGAACCCCACCCTCCCGAATCGAGGCTTCTGGCGCCGGATCGCCGAGAGTCGCTCCAACCCTTCCCGCAGATCCAGCCTGCCCTTCTGCGCGGCCTCACCAAGCGCGTAAAAATCCGCCATTTGATCCAGGCGCAGCAGCTGCGACTCGCACTCCGCCAGCGTCACCCGCTCACCGGAACCATCGTGCAGTGAAATAAAGACCGCTGTCGGAAAAGCCACGACCCGTGTCTTCCTCATGCCATAGGCCGTGGCCGTGCGCCGCAGCAGCAACTCCACCTTCGCCGTCTGCTCGCCGCAAGCGAGGTAGGCCTGCCCCAGCCGGAACATGAAATCTAGCAAGACAGCCGTATCAACCGCCAACGGAGCCACCCGTGGCGCGGACACCTCCTCCGCCTGAGCGCCATCTCCCCCGGAGTCTGCCTTTGAAGTCATGCGGAGGTCCTCAATTCAACCCCCAGGGGAGACCTAGCAGGAACCAGACGATGAAGGCCAAGGTCCATACGACATAGATCGCCACGACATAGGGAATCATCAGGGCGATGATCGTCCCGACACCCGCCTTGGGATCATATTTTTGGGCGAAAACCACCACCAGCGCGAAATAGGCGTTGAGCGGGGAAACCACGTTCATCGGGGAATCGGCGACCCGGTAAGCGGCCAACACCGCCTCCGGAGCGACACCAAGTTGCACGAGCAGCGGCACGAAGATGGGAGCGAACAACGCCCATTTGGCGATGGCTCCGGTGATGAGGATGTCGATGATGCTGACAACCACGATGAATCCTAACAAAAGAACCAGCGCCGGCACGCTGGCGTTCTTCAGCACGTCGGCCATCGACACCGCCATGATCGTCCCGATGTTGCTGTAGTTGAAGTAGGCGATGAACTGGCTGAGAATGAACAGCAGGAAGATCAGACTGCCCAAGCCGGCCACCGCTTTCTCGATCGCCTTGATGACATCGGTGCTGTTTTTCATCGTCCCGGCACCAAAACCGTACGCGGCGCCTGTCACAAAGAAGATGACCATGATCACCGCGATCAGCCCGTTCATGAACGGGGAACTGCCGATCAACGCGTCGGTATCCGGATTGCGCAAGGGCGCCCCGGCAGGAAGGGTGAGCAAGGCCAAACCGATGAGTCCGCCAACCAATCCCAAACCGGCGAACTTCAGCCCGCGCGACTCGTCGCCCAACGCCGAAGTCTCCACGCACTCCGGCGTTCCGGAAAGGTCGCCCGCGTTTTCCGGCTCGTAGTTGCCCAGACGCGGCTCGATCACCCGTTGGGTCACGAGGGTGATCACGAATGTCAGAACGATGACGGAAGCCATGGAGAACCAAAGGTTCGCGGTTAGGTCGATGGAGAGCGCGGGATTGACCAGGTGGATGGCATCGTTCGTGAATTCGGTGAGGACGGCATCGAGCGGCTTGATGAGCAGGTTCACCGTGAACGCCGCCGCGACGGCGGCAAAACCCGCAGCCAAGCCTGCGAGCGGATGCCGGCCGACGCTGAGAAACGCGGAACCGGCGAGAGGAATCAGCACCAGGTAGCCCGCATCCGCCGCGATACTCGACAGGATAC
>JBEDKU010000462.1:0-2636 GCA_041172045.1 Verrucomicrobiota bacterium
AGCCCGGTCATCCACTGAGATACTATGGGGTGAAGTGCCCACTCTTCCTCCCGGTGCGGACTTGGGTGAGGACCGCGGGGATGCGGCCGGGGGTTCCATTGGTGGGGGGGCTTTTCCGACTGAGCGGCGGAAGGCGATTCCCAATGCTTGTATTTCCGGGGTGTCGTTTCAAAATCCGCTTCAGACTTATGAAAATGCTCCTCACCTTGCTCATCATCTCCGGCTTCACCCTTCACGCGGAAACCGAGAAGGAATTCTGCGAGCGCGTCGCCAAGGCCTGGAACTCGAAAAATGCCGCCGAGATCCTCGCTCTTTACGGCGATCCGGCGAAGCTCGACCCGGATTTCAAAAACCAGATCACGACCGGCATGATCGATTTCAAGCTTAAGAGCGGCTACCTGGAAGCGACCGCAACCCTGCTGCCGCCGGATCCGACCAGCAACAAGAGCTTCGTGACGAAAGGGAAAATCATGTATTCGCCGTCCGAGCCCGTCGGCATCGTGAAGGTGTCATTCGTGCGGGATGAGAAGTCGAAATTCAGCGGTGGCGACATGTCGATGTCCTTCAACAAGGTTTCTGACGGAACCTTCGCCTTGGTGTCCCCCGCGGTGAAATCCTTCGACTGGACCGGCGGAGACATGACTTCGTTCAACGTGCAACTGAAGTCGGACAAGGAAGACGCGTTCATCCCGCAGGCGATCATCGTCGTCGAAAAATACGGACATTTGGACTGGTTGACGACGGGCAAAAGCCTGTCGTTTCCCGCGCATAAGGTCGTCAGCCTCATCGTCTCCCCGACACCTGATAGCGAGTCCCTGACGGTGGAAATCACCCAGGGAATGGAGAGGACCCCGGTATTCAAGAAGACGGTGAACAGCTCCAAAGGCGCGGTCATTCCGATCGAATCCGTCACGCCCTGAATGGATCCTCAAGGCTCACAGCCACTCCCCGCCAGACGCAATTCCACCCAGCATGTCGTGGCGTGTTATGGCGACCGCGACAGAGGCTGGGTGGATTTACCGAATGGATCGTGATTAACGCCCCCGTTTGTCGTCGTTCTTATTGTTCCCCTTATTGTTGCCTTTGTCGTCGTTCTTATTGTTGCCCTTATTGTGCGGCACCACCACTCTCACGGTCGAGGGTGCGGACAGATTTCCTGCTTCGTCGGTGGCCTGGACGGTGATCACATAGACGCGGCTGCCGCCTTTTCCCGAGCGTTCCGCACGAAGTTGGACGGTGTGGTCATCCGTGATTCTCCAGTCGGGTGAGGTTTTTTTGCCGCCGCCTTTGGCATCAACGGCTTGATTGCTTCTCACCGATAGGATTTTCCACGTGGTCGTGCCGCAGTCATCGATCACTCCGGCATTGACCCGCACCGTGACCATCTTGTGATTCGGTGGCCACAGGATTCTGGGATTGGCCGTCACTGCGACGATGACCGGAGCGGTCGTATCCACGACGGTGATGGTGGAGGTGCTGGTGGTGACGTTGCCGGTGCTGTCCCTGGCGGTGACCGACAGGGTGTTGACGCCATCTGGCAGAGTGGCGGTATAAGTAACAACGCCAGCGCTGGGTGGTCCACCGGCGGCGATGTTGTCAGTCTCGACCGACACGCCGTTCAAGATCCAGGTGGCTTGGACCGCATCGCCATCCATGTCCGAGATGGCGGCGGAGTAGGTGAAGGGAACGTCGCAACTGACCGTGGCATCGGGCTGGGTGCTGACCACGGGAGCGGCCGCAACGGCGAAGGTGACGCTCGACAGGAAGAGAAGCATGGAGATTCCGAGCTGGCTTTTGATAGGAACCGGAAGGTGGCTTGGTTTGGTTTTCATATTGGTGTGGTGTGGTTTGCGGGCGAAACGGTCTTGATGCCGTTCTGCAACAAATGACGTTCGCCCGTATTTCCCTGCGTGACTATGGGGTGAAATACCCAATCGTTTTGCCAGCGCGGCCAAGGGGTAAGGCGGGGGGATTTCGGTCGCCGGGCTCCGGTTGGCGGCTCCCAGTGCTTGTATTTCCCGGGCATCCCCCCAAAATCCGCGCCGCACTCATGACACTTCTCATCACCAATGCCCGCATCGCCTCCGAGAACTCGCCCGATCTCGTCTCCGGCGATGTCCTCATTTCCGACGGTAAAATCCAACAAATCGGCAGCGGCCTGACCGCTCCCGACGGTGCGCGCGTGATCGACGCCCGCAACCGGGTCCTCGCGCCCGGCATGTTCGACGCGCACGTGCACTTCCGCGAGCCCGGCTTCGAGGCGAAGGAAACCATCGCGTCCGGCGCCGAGGCCGCGATCAACGGTGGCATCACCGGCGTGGTGATGATGCCGAACACCCGCCCGGCGATCGATTCCGCGACGGTGGTGGCGAATGTTTTGGACATCGCGAAGCGCACGGCGCGGATCCCGGTTTACACGTCCGGCTGCGTGACCAAGGACCGCCACGGCAAGGAGATGGCCGGCATCGATGGCATGCGGGCGCTCGGTGTGGTCATGCTGACGGACGACGGCGATACCACCGGCGACCCGGCGATCCTGCTGCGCGCCATGCAGTATGCCACCGAGTTCGGCATGTTCTTCGCCAGCCATTGCGAGGTGCCGGAACTCGCCGGCCCGCGTGCGCTCAACGAAGGAG
>JBEDKU010000463.1:0-3860 GCA_041172045.1 Verrucomicrobiota bacterium
TGTTGATCCACTCCTTATGAGAGTTGGGGTTGGTTTTTCAGTTTGTTAGTTTTAAATGAAGGTGGCTTACTCGCGTAACGATTGGAAATCGGGAGGCTCTTTTCAAGCGCAGATGTGCGAGGGTTGTTCCCAGACTCCGGGAGCCGAGAATGGGACCGAAACTCGTCGAAGGCGAACGGAGTCTGAGAACAACCCGGTGGGTTCAGGCATGCGATCGCGAACTCAACTGGCGTCAGGTCTCCCAGCGATGAGTGTGGTCGGCGATGCTTAATTTGTCCCGGTGTTCCTCGCCCAGCACTTTGGCATCCAGCAGGCTCGAAACGCTTTCCACGCATTCGCATCAACCTAAGAGCTCCATTAGTCTCAAATTCAATGTGTTGCGTGTTCTTTTCTGACTTTGCAGGTGTCGGGGATCGGGTCGCAGGTTTGCGATGTCGATGAGCTTTTTAAGCCCGACGAGCCCGGCGATGATGTAGTCGAATACTTTTTCGAGACTGAATCTTTTTGCCGGATAGCAGCGGGAGAGCGGGAGGGCTACCTTCAGGCTCGCGGACATGGCGATCATCCCTGCCAGAACCAATGCCTTGAGGTGCTGCGGGCTGCTTGTGCGATCCAATGCTTGTGATAAATTGCCGCCCTGTTTCCACGCTCGGAAGATGATCTCGATCTGCCAGCGCTGACTATAGATTGCCGCGAGTTCGGTGATGCTTTGCTTTTCCTTTGGGATGTTGGTGACCATGATGTGCCAGCCGTCGCGCACGAGGGTTTTGCAGGGCACGGTTTTGCCTTTTTCCTTGGCCTTGGTGCGGTGCTCCCGGCGGCGCTTGGCCGTTTCCTGCTTACTGGCGCGAATCGCAACGAGCCTCACGCTGTGCCTCTCGGCGGTGAGTTTGACGGTCAGATCCAACTGGTCTCCCCGGTGCGTGGCAAGTCGCTTTTCCAACGGCACGCCTTGCTCGGTGGTCACGTCTGCGGTGAGTGGCAAACGACTCAGCCAGTAGGCATCGAGCGATTCAATGATACGGAAGTTTTCAAGGACGAAGTATCCCATGTCCCGCACCACCAGATCACCGGGAAGGACGTGTTGCAGCAGATCGTAGCCGATGGTTTTGTCCTGCTCGGTGCCGAGGTGGAGTTCGTGATAGACGATGTCCCCGTCGAACAGATCGAAGGCGAGATCCACTTTGCAACCGGCGGTTTTGCCGTGCCCGTTGCCATGACCCGGGAAGTGCTCCGCATTGCCTTTGGGAAAGCGGACGAAGGTGGAGTCTTCGATAAGGATGCGGTTGAACGGAGCGCGCGGAGAGCTGTTGGGGGCCGGGCGATTGCGCCGGCACATGTGGATGAGGCACAGGATGAGGAAGCTTTCCACCCCGCATTCGGTGCGATTGATTCGCTGGTGCAGGGCCTGGGGGCTGATCTGCTGGAGCGGAGCGTGCTTGCCTAGGGTGCCGACGAGTTGATTAATCGATGCCCGACCGGTGGAGACCGCGTCGAGCAGAGTGAGCAGGAAATCCTCGGGACGGAATCGGTTACTGACCCGCTGCACGAGGCGGGATTGTTTGGCGAAACCATTGAGTTTCGAGGCGAGTGAGGACCAGATTTTTGCGGCGGAAGGTAGATGGCTTTCTAACATTCCGATTTTGGCGGAGCTACTGCCAAGTCAAGAAAAAAACCCATTAATCCGTCATAATAAACTTATTATCTGTGGGTTACACCTTAGGTTGATGCGAATGGCTTTCCACGTTTAGGAACTCGTCGCGAAAACGTGCGTTGAAGCTTTCACTATAACAGTTCTGCCAAGGTGACCCGGGCTTGATAAATAGGGTTTTGAAACCTTTCTCCGTGATCCAGTCCTTCACCACCTTGGCGACAAACTCAGGACCCTTTTCCGAACGAATAAACTCCGGGGCTCCGCGTTGTGCGACGATCTCGTCGAGATTTCTATCACGTCGCCGCTCGTCATGGAGCGCTCCACCTCCAGCGTAAGGCACTCGCGGCTGAACTCATCAAGCACCGGAAGCCATTTAAACCGACCGCCCGATCCGGTTTGATCGAACACGAAATCATAGCTCCAGACTTGGTTGATTCGCTCGGCCTGCAGGCGCTGCGTGCCGTTTTCCGAATCGCACAGCTGCCATTGCTTGTGGGCCTTCGGCGGCACTCGGAGTCCTTCCTTTTTCCAGATCCGGTGGACCCGCTTCAAATTTACATCCCAGCCTTCGCGCACCAGATGGCGCCTTACGCCGCGATACCCTGCGCGAGTCTCCCGCATGGCAATCTGCCGGATCGCTGCCGTCAGAAGTGCGTCATCCTCTCTGGGCTTTGTCCGATAGTGCTGACTGCTGCGCGTTTGTCCAAGAGTCCGGCAGACCCGGCGCTCGCTTTCAGACGCTGGCACACATGCGCCACCACCTCGCGTTTGCGTGCCCGGCCTACCATTGAGGCGGCCCCGAAAATCCGACCACTTATTGGCTAAGCTAAGCTATGGTGGAGGGGTGCGACGGATTAATGGGAGATCATGGTTCTTGGGTCAAGCTTGCTCTTCTTTTTGGTGAAAAGAAGGCGGCGGGTGTGGTCAAGCTGACATCAGCTTGCCGGGGTTTGGGGCGGGTAGCCCCAAGTCGTGCCAGAGCCGGGAGGATGCGCGTTTTCATGCTGCTTTCGGGGTTGCGGGCATTGCCTGATAGACGACGGCGGGAGTCAGGTTGCCGAGCTTTTCATGGGGGCGCCAGTGGTTGTAGCGCTCGAACCATTCCGCAAGACTCCCGTGCAAGGCTGGCAATGTGGCGTGCTCGAAGAGGTAGATCCGTTCGTATTTCACGCTCCTCCAGAGCCGCTCGATGAAGACGTTGTCCATCCAGCGGCCTTTGCCATCCATGCTGATTTTCACCCCCAGATCTGACAGCTTTCCCGTCCATTCCGCTGAAGTGAACTGGCAGCCCTGGTCGGTGTTGAAAATCTCCGGAACTTTGCCGGTGGAGTTCAACGCCATTTCCAAAGCCTCCAGGCAAAGATCCGTTCCCATGGTGTTGGAAAGCGCCCAACCGAGCACCTTGCGCGAATGCCAGTCCATCACGGCGCACAGGTAGGCGTGGCCTCGGGGCATGGCCACGTAGGTGATGTCTGAGCACCAGACCTGGTCGGGGCGGTCGATGGTGAGGTTACGCAGCAGGTAGGGATACTTGCGGTGGCCGTTGTCTGGAATGCTGGTGCGCGGTTTGCACCAGATCGCCTCCTGGCCGATCTCGCGCCGTAGACGCGCAACGCGCTTGCGATCCGTCGTGATGCCGTGATCGCGCTCCAGCACCGTCACCAGCCGGCGGCTGCCAAGGCAGGGATCCTTCATGTAGATCTCGTCCAACAGCCGCTTGATGCGGATGTCCTCCGGGTCTTCGTCCACGGGGCTGTAGGTGATCGTGGAACGTGCCACGCCTAACAACTTCGATTGTTTCCTCATGCTGATCTTGGGATGCTGTTTGTCTACCAACTCGATGCGATCCCTCACAGACCGAGTTGTTTGGATTTTTTTGTCAACCAGTCCAGTTCGACAGCCTGCTGGCCGATCTTGGCGTGTAGCTGTGCCCTTTCGCGCTCGAAACTTTCGGATTCAGTCCCTCCGGCTCCGGGGCCGAAGACGCTCGCGGCTCCCTGAGCCATTGTCTTCTTCCAGTCGGATACCTGGACGGGGTGAATGTCGAATTCCTTGGCGATCTGCTGGATGGTTTTGATGCCCTTGAGCGCCTCAAGCGCTACGCGGGCTTTGAATTCGGGATCGTGTCTTCTTCGTTTGCCTTTCATTTTGTGTGTGTGTTCGGTTCGGTTTTAATGCCGCTCCCCCACACCGCAATCATAGCTTA
>JBEDKU010000464.1:0-7198 GCA_041172045.1 Verrucomicrobiota bacterium
TGCCCGCCAAGTCCGCATGTTGCAGCGCTGCGAGGGAGAGAAGCGGCGATTGGGGAACCTCGAAAAATGAAAGCTGGCTTTCCCCGGTGCTGGAACTGTTGGAACGGCCGTAAAACGCGGAACGCCCGCCGTTCGTGGTTTCCATCACTTCGTTGACGCTCGCGATCGCCCTCATCCGCGTCTCGTAGTGAGGTCCTGCGAGAAATTCGCCGGTGCTGAGGTAGCGGTTGATGAACGGCTGCCGCGGGTTGGTGGTGAACACAAGATCGGACCTGCGGTTCGCGGAAACATCGTTGGCCACTCGGTGATAGGTTTCGACCATGGCGAAGGGTTGCCTCGCGCTCGGGTTGGTCAGGTCGGTGTAGGCGAACTTGGGAGACTTGATGGTGGCCGTCGCTGCGGACTTGGAAAAGTTGACCGTCTGCACGTCACCCACCAGTTGGCCGCGGTCGGCGACCGTCGGATTGGCCAGTTTCGCGCGGGTCGCATCCTCAAGTCCCACCGAAAACGGATAGTCGCTGCCCGTGCTGGGGGTGAAGGAGACTTCCACGAAATCTCCCACATCCATCGGGCGCGTGAAGCCGTAGCCGCCTTTCGAGGCATTGGTCATGGGAATGGCGAGCCCGCCCTTTGCGGAAAGCTGGTTCACGTTATCCACCGGCCGCAGGAAGACGGTTCGCTTGCGGATCGAGTTGGCGGTGGAAAACTCGACATCGGCCGAGCTCGCGGGAGCGAACACCCGCACTTCGCCCGGCTTGAAACGGATCGACTGACCGGCAACTGCCGTTCCACTCCCGTCCGCGGTGATCGAAGCGTAGAAATAGGGGTTCACCGATCGGCCGTGATTCTGGCTGATAAACTGGGAGCCGATGATTTGGGAAAGCCCAGGGCTCCGCGCCCCCTCCTTGACGCTGCCTTTATAGAATGTCCAAGACGCCCCGAACGGAAAATCCATCCATGGATAGGTCACCGCGCCCTCGATTTCCAACGCCACGTTGTATGGGTTCCACAAGGTGACAATGGGCGTGACGATCAGCCGGACTTCCTTGTTGGCTCCCACCCCCACACTCAGCAGATAGAGAACCCGGTCCAAGACGGGCCGATAGCTGGTTTGGGAAACCTGGCCGGGAGGCGTGGCTCCCGGGCTTGGAGTGCCGCCGCCCGCCTGTTTCAACGCCACGTGATCCATGCCGCGCTCGAAGACGGTCGGCCCGTCGCCGGTGTTATAGAGATGATAGGGCGTGCGGTAGAATGAGCGCAGCGTGTTGAAAGTGGGCACGGCTGCGGCAGGAAACTCAAAACTCGTGCTGGCTGGAATGAAGGTGAGATTCACCAGCACGCTGCCGCTCGAAGTGAGCGGGAGGAACAGCGGCCGCTGGCCCTTGTAGTCCGCCAAGGGACCTAACTGCGGAGCACTCGCCGCCCGGAAGGGATTTTTGAATGAGCCCCAGGTGTCCTGCTTGAAATCCGATTCGGGCATTTCAAAGCCGAGGCTCAGATCCGTCTTGAGGCCGCCCTTGACCGTGTCGGTGAGCAGCCCCAGGCCCTGCGCGGTGAAATGGGCGGCTTCTGTCAGCGCGCCGCTACCCTTCCAGAGGGCGGGATCAAGCCGCGTTTGTGATAGGCTCAGCACCCGCGCGGCGCGCATTCCCCATCCGCTCTCGGGCTGGTTGAAATTTTCGGACTTGGCCAGAGACGGGCGCGGCTGGACCTGGAGATCGTCGTTGAGGATACGATCCCCGTCTTCCGGGCCGTCCACGTTGATCTTCGCCTTGGTGGCGTCCTGAACCACGGCCCATGCCATGGTCCCCGATGATGGATTGCCTTTCGACACGTCCACTTTGGAGGCGGATAGAATAAAGCCGTGGGATTTAGCGGTAAAGAGCTCAACGGCGCTGTCGAGCGATCCCGTCTTGGCCCAGTCCATGGATTCCAAATCCCCGGGCATTTTGCCGGAGACAAGCCAAGTCACGAACCGATCATTCTTCTCCTTGGCGTATTGGGGCGCGCTAGCAAGGGGGGTCTCAGCGAGCTGGGGCGACCAGGATTTCCAGACGCCCACCGCATTGGAATGCTTGGCACCGGAGAAAATCGAACCATCGGCAGTGATCCGCCGGTCGTCTCCCGCGGATTTCTGCAGGTCTCCCAGTGCCAGTATGAGTGCCATGCGGGCGTTCGACTTGGCGATTTCTCCGGCAGCCTGGAGCGACGCACGGCGGAGTGAAATCGTGCTCAGGGACAACAACCCCACAGCAATCACCGTGAGCAAGATCATCAGGCTTAACGTGATGACGAGCGCGAATCCCCGCTTGCGTAGCCGGTCCGGAAAGGGCGGGCGCAAACAGGGCGAAAAAACGGCAGGCTCGGGCGTATTGATGGTCATTGGGTTTCAAACGGTCAATCCCTCGACAGGATCATCGGATCCGCGGAGCGGGTCAATATGGCCAAATGGCCATGCCGGGTGGTGCGAAAAGCGGTTCCGCACAGGATCGGGCGGGGACGGCGATCCCGACCCGGTGAAACCGCCGCCAACGGCCCCGAATCACATTCATTCCACCGGAGATGGGAGGATGACGTTTCGTCGCACCCAGATCAGTGCCCGGGAGTAGCTCCCGGACGGATTTCATCCATCTCATGCCCCAGATTCGAGCCAAAAAATCCGAAGAACACGAGGTAAATGTATCCAACCAGGACCACGCCCAATGACCAGCGCACACCGACACTGTCCATCAGCGCGCCCTGAATGAGCGGCATGATGGCGCCGCCGACGATCATCATGACCAGCAGCGAACTGCCCTGGCTGGTGTCATTGCCCAGCCCGCGGATCGACAAGGTGAAAATATTCGACCACATGATCGAGTTGAACAGGCCGATTCCGACGATCGACCAAAGTGCGAACTGACCGGTGGTGCCCATCGAGAATGCCGTCAAAGCCGTCGCGACGATGGCGAAGAGACCGACCATGCGGCCGGGGTTCGAGCGGCCCAGCGCGAAGAACACAAAGCTGAGTGCGACCATCCCGAAGTAGGGCAGAACCTCGTGAAAATCAATGAAGTGCCCCATCGTGAATTTCTCCTTAAAGGTGGCGTTGGCAAAGATCACCACCGTCGCGATCAATGCGGTCAGCACCATGTAAGGAAACTTCCGCGAAGCCTTGATGCCACTCAGCGAGATCGCGCCCATCAGGCGGCCGATCATGAGACCGCCCCAGTAGAAGGAGAGGTACTTGTCGGCCTGTTCCGCGGGCAATCCGACAACTTCGGGCGAGCCAAGATAGTTGATCAGAATGCTGCCGACGGTGACCTCACTCCCCACATAGAAGAAAATTGCCAACCACCCCCACACGAAATGCTTGTGGCGGAACGCCTTGATGCCGGCCTCCACCCTGCCCTCCTGTTTGAATGCCGGCAGGGAAATAAATCGAAACGCGATGGCCAGGGCAAACAGGGCGATGGCCAGGCCGACATAAGGAACTTTCACCGAAGCCACCCCGCCGCCACTGCCATAGACGTTCGAGCCGAAGAGCAGGATGCCGCCGATCAAAGGCGCGATCACGTAGCCGAGCGAGTTCAGTCCCTGCGAGAGATTGAGTCGGGACGGAGCCGACCGCTCGGAACCGAGGATCGACACGTAGGGATTCGCGGCGATCTGGATGATGGTGATGCCGCTGCCGAGAATCACCAGCGCGCCGAGAAACAGTGGATAGAGCTTGGTCTCGGCAGCCGGATAGAAAAGCAGGCAGCCGATGCCTGCGACCGTCAACCCGAGAACCAGACCGTTTTTGTAGCCGATTCGGTTGATCGGGTCTCCCTTGGTCGCGGATATCAGGAAGTAGATCGTGGAAACGAGGAAATAGGCGCCGAAGAATGCGAACTGCACGAGATTGGCCTCGAACTGGCTGAGTGAGAAGTCCGCCTTGAACTTGGGAATGAGCAGGTCATTCATGCAGGTAATGAAGCCCCACATGAAAAACAATGCGGTGACTGAAGCGAATGCGAAGCGTGATGATGGGTGGGCCGGGCTGGATGTCATGATGAGTGGGCTACTGGAGTACGCCGGCCGCCTGCGGGAAACCCGGCAGCGCGGAGGGCGTTGACAAATGAGGAATTGGGCCGGGTGGCAGCAGGTTTTTCCACCCGGCGTTCGTGTTCTGTTGATCGACCTCCACGAACGCGGATTCCTTTGCAGATTCCTCGATCCGGTCGAGCATCCGCCCCCAGGGGGACACCCTGCCGGAACCGGTATCGGTTAGCATCCTCACCGAAGTGTTCATGAGGATGCCTGGAGTGCCCTTCTTCCCCTCCGCCAGCAATGCCGGCCAAGCGAAAGTCGGATCGAAGGTCATCAAGTTGCCATTGGTGGACCAAGTGGTTGACTCCATGCTACCGAGAAATTCTCCGATGAGGTTCTGAAGTCGGCGGTCCTGCCGATTGTACCAGGACCCCCGGCCGGTGTGGAAATTTCCATAGACGGGTGAGGCGGGAAGGCGCCCCCCGCGATCCTGTGAATCGATCAGGATCGCCGATCCGATCTGGCTCATCTTGCTGACACATACCGCCGAACTTGCCGAGCGGCGAAGGTGTTTCGCGGCTGAAAAGGCGATCGTGGCCAATACCGTGATGATCGTGATGACCACGAGCGTCTCGACCAAGGTGAAGGCCGACCTCATCCGTCTCCGCCGTGCGGAACCTTGGGATGGGATTTTGGAAATGAAAGGGTTCATGGATTCGAACGAACGATCGTGAAGTTTCATCTTCCGTGAGAAATCGTCAATATACCCAATTGGCCAGTTCTTGGATTCGCTGAGATCGATCCATCATTCCCAATGAATCGCTTGCCACGATTTGCCGGCTAACGGACTTCAAAATGATCGGCCGCCGGGCCGGAAACCGTGACGGCTCCAAACGAGGCGCGGCGGCGGAGACCCGGGCATGTCTCAGGATATCCGGAGAATGCGCCGGATCTCAGGGCCGCTTTTGCGCGAACAGCCAAGGGAGCAGATCCAATTCCGCAAATGCGGGAGACCATGCGTCGTGCGCGATGCCGGGGAACTCACTGTATTTCGGGTTTCCACCCGCTTTCCTGAGAGCTTCGACCATCGACCGCGTCCGGCCGACCTTGACCGTGCTGTCCTGATCGCCATGGAAGGTCCACACCGGCAGCTTGGCGATCAGCGGTGCCGTGGAATCATCGGCCCCGCCGCAGATCGGCACGGCAGCAGCGAACCATTCCGGCTGGCGGGCGGCGAGATCCCAGGTTCCAAATCCCCCCATGGAATTCCCCATCAGATAGACGCGGGAGGGATCGATCGGCAGGGACTTCATCAGCGAAGGCAGCAGCTCGATCACCAGGGCCATCGGTTCGCTGGGCTCCTTTGGCTGCTGATGGGGTTTGGGATCCCCCCAGTCCACCTCCACCCAGCGCTTACCGTTAGGACACTGGGGGAAGATGACGAACGCCGGATATTTCTCGCGATTCCCGGGGTTTGAAAACAAGGAGCCTCCGTGATGGAGTTGGTTTGTGTTGCTGTCCCCTCTTTCACCTGCGCCGTGCAAGAAGATCACCAGCGGGTATTTGACTCCAGGCTTAGCGGTGGCTGGCGACAAAATGCGATAGGGCAGCACCCCCTTGCTGCCAGTGAACGTCGCGACGGCGTAATCATCGGCCGCGCTGGCGGAGACGGCGAGGATCAGGGCGGTGCAAAGGGTCAGGAGCTGCACGTGGAGGCATACGAGGCTGGATTCCGGCGGCTTTCACCTGAGGCGGGACAAAATCCCCGACCGCCCGCAAGACGGGCGATCGATACTCACCGGATGTCAAACGACCTGGCAGCACTGGCGTTCTGATATTGGAGTCCGCTGCCATTCAGCAGGCGATCCCGGGTCCCTGATGAAATGATCCCGGTGGTTTCTACTTGCGACTCTTGAGCTGCCAGGCGCGGGCGGATTTCATCCAGGCAGTCGGCGAAGGAGGTCCGGCGCACGAGTTACATCGGTTCTGGACGTGTTCGGAACGAATGCCGTGGGTGCCATTTCTGCCTACAGCGCGTTCTACGCTGCTCTCAATGCGGTGGAACCCGATCACGACGCCCCCCCCCGGACACCACCATCTTCCAGCCGCAATCTGATGGAAGCGTGATTTTCGTAGCCCCGGAGATCCATGCGGCAGAGCCGCTAGCCGATTGACACCCGTCACCAGACCATGCGCCATCCCATCGACCTCGACTACGTCTCCAAAGCCATCGTCGGCATCGCCTCGCCGGTGGTCGGCGTCATCACGTCGCTCCAAGAGCAGATCGAATGGCACCTGCGCGTGGCATCTCTCTGCGTGGGCTTGGCCGTAGGCATCATGTCACTCGCCGCTATGGTGCGGAAGTGGCGGGGAAAGCAGCGCGTGAAATGGAACCGGTCAACGGCGGCGGCGAATCAGGCTGAGGGAGCCGATTAAGCCGAGGACCGCGGAGGATGGTTCAGGGACCACCACCCACGTGCCAATCGATCCACCTTGAGTGCTCAGGAAGCCTGAATTCACGCTTCCCGTAGCACCGACGGCTGGCAGATGGGTGAAGGCAGACATGTTGACCGACGAGCTCCCGGAAAAAGGAGCGGCGGTGGTGGTGAAATTCTGGTCATCCGAGTTCACCGCTGCGACGTTGTAAATGCTCAGATCCACTCCGGGGACGACGGCGGCATTGTTGAAAGCGAAGGTAACCATCTCGTTGTAACTCGCGCTGGCTCCGCGAGCGGTCCACGTCCCCGAGATTGCAAGTGGGTTAGCCGTGGTGATGGATTCGTTCGCGGTGAAAAAGTTCCTAAAGGAGATGCCGCCGTCAAAATTGACAGTGAGATCCTTGGCTACGAGTGAGTTGTTTGCCACGCTGGTGATGACGACTGCAGCGGGATTGGCAATGTTGATGGTGATCACGAGTGCGGCCTCTGAGGAAGCAGTGACCAGCAACAAGAGGGCGGGTGCGAAAAGTTTAGATTTCATAAGGGAGGCTGCGATAAACAAATTTCGTTTAGAATTGATGGCGAGTGCATGCAGACCTGCGGGCGACAATCGCGCAAACACCATCAAACCCTCACTAATGCAAAATTTACATCATCTCTGATTGGCATGTCTTTGAGCGCCATCCTCGCCGAAGCCCGGGCTGAACTCGTTGACACCTCCACCCTATTCACCATGAACGCCCTCAAAT
>JBEDKU010000465.1:0-3231 GCA_041172045.1 Verrucomicrobiota bacterium
CCAGGAACTCCGCATTCACTTCGAGGACGTCTATCAACAGCTCTCCAAATTCACCAGCCCTGCCAATGAGCGCGTGGACTCGGACATCCTCGTTTTCCAGGTCCCCGGCGGCATGCTTTCCAACTTCCGCAACCAGCTCGCCGAACAAGGCATGGCCGACAAGTTCGACGAAGTCGTCCGCGAGATCCCCGTCGTCCGCGAGGCGCTCGGCTGGATTCCGCTCGTCACTCCCACCTCACAGATCGTCGGCACCCAGGCGATGATGAACATCAAGTTCGGCCGCTGGAAAATGATTTGCCAACCCGCACAAGACATCGCGCTCGGCAAATACGGCAAGGCCCCGGGACCTATCAACCCGGAGATCCTCGCGCTCGTCGAAAAACAAGCCGGCCGCAAAGCCATCACCGAGCGCCCCGCCGACCTTCTGCAACCCGGCCTTGAAGGCTATCGCAAACAGGCCGTTGAAAAAGGCCTGCCCGCCACTGACGAGATCGCCGTGCTCTTCGCCATGTTTCCCCAACAGATCGAAGCCGTCGTCAAAGGCATCCCGCCGCAGGAAGCGAAACCCGCGCCCGCCAAACCCGCCGCCGCACCGGCAGCAGTTGCAACGCCGCCACCTTCCAACGTCAACGTCGCCAGTCGCAGGCAGATGGTCCTCACCATCGACGGCACCCGCCACGAGGTGCTGGTGGAAAAACTCGCCGACTAACACTCGCCGGCCTTCGCGCTCATGAATGAATCGCGGGCGAGCAGAGCTCGACGATGATGCCGTCCTTGTCGCGCACAAACGCGACGACCTGCCCCCACGGCTTGGTCATCGGCGGTGCCGCCGCGGTGGCGCCTGCCGCCAGCGCCCGGTCGTAAGCCGCCTGCACGTCATCCGTCGTAAACGCCACCTCAAATCCGGCGGGCGGCTTGGACAGCCCGTTTTCCCGGAACTCGCAATGCAGGTTGGATTTCGCCAGACCATAAGCTGCAAATGACAGCGTGGTCGCTCCGGTGTCCATTTCCGCATACAATCCGGCCTCGTGGACGAAGCGGCGCTTGAGCCCGAAGGCCTCCTCGTAAAACGCAATCGATCCAGACACATCCTTCACGTAGAGAATCACGTAACCGAGCTTCATGCCCGGAGAGTAGCGGCTTTCCGCCCGTCCCTACAAGCTAACGAACCGGAAAATTTCCACCTTCAGCCGCACCGCGGCGCGATGAACTGGAGCGCGGAATTTATTCCGCCCGAACCAATGAAGCGATCTCGGGCGGTATCAATTCCGCGCTCCAATTGGAGGGTCGCCTTGTTTTCAAAATCCGTCATCAACAGTCCGCCATGATCATCCGCACCGCGGTCGCCGCAGGGATGGTCTGACCGGCCACTTGTTTCTCAAGTTCCGGCAGAAGCCGCTTCACCCGCTCGTTGCGGAAAAAACGGTGGCGCAGTTCCTCCGCGATCATCGCGTGCATCCACTCGATCGCCTGGTGCTTGCGCCGCGCCACGAACGCCCCGGACTCGCGGGTCGCGGCGGCGAACTTCTCCACGGTCTCCCACAGCTCGGCAAGGGTCTCCGGAATGAGCGCGGAGCAGGTGGTGCAGCGCGTCCGCCAGCCGGCCGTGGCGGGCTGGAGGAAATGCAGCACCCGGTTATACTCGGTGCAGGCGAGTTTCGTGCGGCTGACGTTGTCGCCGTCCGCCTTGTTCACTGCTAACAAATCAGCGATTTCGATCACTCCCTTTTTCATCCCCTGGAGCTCGTCCCCGGCACCGGCGATCATGATCAACAGGAAGAAATCCACCATCGAGCGGACGGTGATTTCATTCTGCCCGACGCCGACTGTCTCTACCAGAATCACATCGTATCCCGCCGCCTCGCAAAGCAACATCGTTTCCCGGCTCTTGCGCCCGACACCGCCGAGCGAGCCGCTGGAAGGCGACGGCCTGACATAAGCGTTCGGCTGGCGGACGAGGTTCTGCATACGCGTCTTGTCGCCTAAAATGCTGCCGCCGGTGACGCTGCTGCTAGGGTCCACCGCCAGCACCGCCACCCGGTGTCCCATTTCACAAAGCTGGCTGCCAAGCGACTCGATAAGCGTGCTTTTCCCCGCGCCCGGCACGCCGGTGATGCCGACGCGGATGGAATTCCCGGTCTTCGGCAGCAAGCGGGTGAGCAACTCCTGAGCGAGCGCCTCATGCTCCGGGTGATTGCTCTCCACCAGGGTGATCGCCCGCGACAGGATGCCGACATCCGCCGCCAGCACTCCCCGCTCGTAGTCGTCGAGAGTGAGTTTGCGGCGTTTGGCGAGTTTGTGTTCCACCTCGCCGGAGCCTGGCAAAACGCCGGCCATCACGCGACATGCAAAATGCGGATCGTCCGCCGCCCCCTCCGGCACCCAGTCCGGGACCGTGGTGGCGGAAGCGTTTTGCAGCGAGGAAACAGGATTCATGGTGCCGGGATCAAAATACCCGGACCTCCAGCTTTTGACCAATTCAATCTCCCCCGTCGCTACGGTTGTCTGACCCGAACGGCGCGATTCACGCCGCCTGGCCGGGCCTGCAGGATAGCTGGCGCGAGGCCAGCCATCTGGCGAAAGCGGCGGGCTCGGGAAACATGCCCACGATTCATTGCCAGGCAGCGATATAGAATCCTCTCGCACCGATGTCCGCATTGGGCTTCATTCAATGGATGAAAACGCTCACCGCCTCCCAACTCCATGAGTCTCTATCAACCGCGCCGCCGCTGCTGGTGCACGTGCTGCCGGAAGCACATTTCACCGCCCGCCGCCTCGCCGGGGCGGTGAATGCCTGCACCTACGAGACGGCGTTCCTCGACAAGATGCGCGATCTGGCTCCGGCCCCGGACACGCCGATCGTGGTCTATGGCGAGGGCGCACCTTCGCTCGATTCCGCGGATGCGGCCGCGAAGCTCCTCACGGCGGGATATTCCAACATCACCGATTTTCGAGGCGGCCTAGGGGAATGGGCGGCGGCGGGATTGCCGATAGAGACCCACGCACCGCTGCCTGTCGCTCCGGATTTGGACGGGGCGTTTGAAATGGATCCAGCAGCCAGTGTGATCCGCTGGACAGGGCAGAACCTTTTCAATCATCACGAGGGCACGCTGAAACTCGCGGCGGGATCCCTGCTGCTAGGTCATGGCAAACTCGAAAAAGGCGAGTTCACCATCGCCATGGAGTCCATCGCCTGCAGCGACCTGACGGACAGCACGCTGAACGCGATGC
>JBEDKU010000466.1:0-7110 GCA_041172045.1 Verrucomicrobiota bacterium
ATGTCAGTGCAGCCAGGCTCCCCCTCTCTGATTTCCAACTGGTCGAGATAGTCCTTGAGTTCGCTCGAGCTGACACGGCTCGTGAGCTCCATGGGCTCGGTCACGGTCCGTTCCGTCTCCCCCCTCTGCGCGGCGTAGTTCCGGATCGAATCCGTGACATCGTCCTGCATCAGCACCAAGGCTCCGCCGAGCTCCCTCAGAGAGTTAAAGTAGGCGACAAGTGTCCAGAAGTCATCCCGGCTGTCGTCATCAAAGAGATCGGAAGCGCCGGCTTGGAGCAGGCTCGCTGTGATCGCCTGAAGCGCGAACTTCGCCGATCTTCCGGCGGTGGTAAGCCCCATGTAGCAACGCCCCGGATTCTTTGTGTCCTCGACAGCAAAGCCTGAATTTGAAGCGTCAAGAACGGGCTGGGGGAAGAGGCAGGTACGCCGGTCGAACAACGCCGTGATCTGGGACGATGCTTGGCGAATTGTCGCGGTGGAGGCAATGATCTTCGGACGGGCGCCCCCCTCCGAGCTCAGCCGGTCGATGGCGACCTCATAAAGTCCCGTAAGGGAACCCAAGGGTCCCGAAATGAGGTGCAGCTCATCTTGGATGATCAGGTCCGGATTGCGATAGTTGACACCTTGTCCGAACATGCGCTGGGTATTCGGATTCCGCGCGAGCTGGGCGAATTTGTCGATTGTTCCGATGACGAGGGACGGCAACCTCATGTAAATGTCCGTATCTACAGTCCAAATCGGCAACGGCTCGTCATGCCAAAGGCAATTAGGATTCCCGCAGGTGGCGTAGATGCTTTGGGTTGCATCATCCGCCTTCCATGAAAGGATCTCGTCCCGGTGTTTCGGACACCTCTTGAGTTGGTCGGGACGGTTGTGCGCCATTGGGTTAAGTAGCGCGGCCCTGGCATCAGCGAACTTGTTTGGAGTCGCGTCGCCTCCAACCCAGAGTCCCAGTGAGAACGGAATATCACCAAGATCAGCTTGCAGGCCGTCCGGTAAGTCCTCGCCCTGCCGGATGGAGTCGCAGGCACAGATCAAGGCCGAAGCCCGCTGGAACTGTTGCACGGTCAATAGCCTGAGCGTGTAGCGCATGAACGCTGCAACGCCCGCCCCATTCTCCCCATGACGCAGCCTTCGGAGAAACAGGGTAAAGGCCACGAGCGCGAGGTAGGCTTCCGTCTTGCCGCCGCCGGTAGGGAACCACAACAGGTCCGCGGTCTCCCTGTCCCTGTGGGCTTCGTTGGCGAGCGACTCGAGCGAAAGCAGGATGAATCCCAGCTGAAACGGCCGCCAAACGAGCGCGTCATCCTCCTGAGCCACCCACTTGCGCTGGATCATGATCGCGCGGTTCGCCAGCCTGAAAGCTTTTTCGACGTCGGAATCCGTCTCGAAGAGTTTGATGGCGCCCTCCATACGAGCGTTGACCTCCCCGGCCTTGGCGAAGTGTTTCTCCGCCTGTTTGATGACAGCCGGATCGGCAATCTCCCCGTTATCTATCAGCATTTTGAGACGCTTACTCTGACCATCGAGCCAGTCCGAATATGCCTTCGGCAGGCGCTTCAAGCCTCCCACAAGCGCATCTCCACCGGTTTCCGACAACCAGTCCGTCCCCAGTATCGGCCCGGAGGATTTTTCCGCCAAGGGCGAAAATTCTTCAACTCCTTCGCTGCTCATCCCCATCACGACGCTGGATGGAAGCCATGTCGTGTGGACCTGGCCCACAACTCCATCGACATCCATCCAACCGGCAGAACAGGTATGGCCGACAGCATACTCCCGCACGCCCCGATAGATGAGGCGGGCCATCATCGTGTCCTCGTCGACCGCCGAACCTCCCAGCGGTCTTGAACCCAAGGTGGTTCCGGCGACCGGCCTCACCACGATCCCGGTCTGAAAAAAGCAGATCCTTTCCATCTCATCCCGCTCGTATTCCTCGGGTGTCCGATGGGCGTTGATCATCGCCACCGTGACGAGTTTCTTCTTCCCCCACGGACTCGTGCGCACGTGGGCATGGAGGCCTTTCACCCCGGTCGCAGCGGCATCGAAATCCTTGTATTCAAAATCCAGAACAACCGGCCCGCCCAGATTGGATAGAATCGCGGTCCTTTTCCATTTCCCTTTTCCGTCAGAGCCGATTTCGCCTGCGTCGCGATTATATGCAGCGCAATTAAATTCGATTGAGATCGTTGGCACAGAGTCCGACTCCACTACAAAAGAAACCCCGATGTTGGCGGGCCGCTTTGACCCGGCGAGTGAAACCTCGTCGCCGCCACTTGGGGCCTCCACTCCTCCGCTACCTTCCGATCCAAGCTGTTCATCCTCTTCCTTGGCGATCTCGCTCTTCGTAGGAAACAGAATTCCCGTCAGATAGACATCCGTCGGATAGGCCTCGAGAAATTCGTCAACGGCTCCCGGACCGATCAGGTCGATCCCGATCCTTTCAACAAGCTGGTCTTTGATATTAGGGGTCATGTTTTTTCTCATTTGTTAAAGAACACCTTCGGAAATCCAGTGATCACTGGTAGCAGGACGAACGCGCTCTGTTTCCATGGAGAATGGGCGGCATCCCTGTCAGCTTCCCCGATCACCGCCGTAGTGACTCCCACCATGCGGAGGTTCCTGATATTCGCCCCCGGCCTATTGCAGCCTATCTCCTTGGCTATGGCGAAAAGATCATAGCCGAAGGCGGGGCTCATCCTGCCGATTCGGGTAGCGGTCTCGTCGCGGCCGTCGTAGAGGAAGCTTGCGCCGTCGTCATGTTGATAGCGCGATTCCAAGCCGACCATTGCGTTTTGGTTCTCCCAAAGCCAAGTCTGCAACTTTTCGGCTTCGGTTTGGGAAAAGGGGCCTGACACCATCCCTGCAGCTGACACGTCTCCCTCAAGACCTATCTCGACTTGTCGCTTGCCCGTATTAATGTCCTTCTTTGCGGTCCTGAAAACCCGGCCTTTGGGAGATTCCTTGGCATAGGTGCTCATTCCTTTCCCAACAAGAAGCCGTTCCCTGGCGCGCGTCGCGCCTACGAACAGCACCCTTTCCTCCTCAGCCAGCCGAGCGGCGGCCATTTCCCTGTCGACAAATTTTTCGGAGGGCAGCATCAGCCTGACCTCCGCAGCCTCCCTGCCCTTCGAGGCGTGAATAGTGCCCACGATCGGCCCAGGCAGATCCCGTTCATCGACTAGGAAATCCAAAGGTGGCCTGCTTCGACCCAAAACCGAACGGAGCTTTGCCAACCTCACCATTCCACCCTGCTCCCACGCATATCGCTTGAGGAGCTTCCAAGCCGCCGCAGCACCTGCTCCGTCGGCGGAGACACGTGCGCTCCAGAGAGCCATGAAGTCGCCTTCCCTGACCGTGTCCTCCACAAAGTCCCCGAAGACCCGGCCGATCCACGGGTGGATCCTCGCCGGGATTCCGGACATCCTCAGCTTGTGAACGATGCCGTCCGACCACAACATGGATGAGGCCATGATGGCTTCGGCACGGCTACGGTAGAGAACGAGAGCGTCGGTCCGCCCGCGCAGCTCGTCTTTGTTCTCGTCATTGGCCTCGCCATGGGCCTTCTCCTTGATTAGGCTTCGCATCCACTTCCAGCTGTCCGCCGTTCCTTCCTTTAGCCGGAGAAGTTTTTGGCGACCCTCCGAGCACAACTCCCGAAGTTTGATGTCACTGGTCCGGTGATTGTTTTCGAGATTGATTTCCTCGAATCCCGGAAGTTCCCCGCTGACGATCCGGTCCATCGTGGTGGTGCTCGGCTGCTTGATCTTGCTGCCCGAATCATCAGTGAATCCATAGATTGCCTGCGCGCTGTCTCCGAAAACCGTTACTCCGCAGCACTCCGGCAATGACCTGACCAGCTCTATAACCAGATCGGCCCGAGCGCCCACCAAATCCTGTGCCTCGTCGACAATAACGTGCTCCAACTCCCCAAGGAAGTCGAGAACCCCCTTGTCCTTGGTCTTCAGAAGATCGGTAAACGTCATGATACTATCCTCATAGCTCGCGAACTTCATGTCGGGCTCGACGTCGCCCAGCCCGCTGACAACCTGCCACGTGAATGAGTCTAGCGTCACAATTCTGACTCCGGCGACATTGAGAGGCACGGTCGCATGGGACTCGATCCGGATCTGAAGTTCGCGCACGGCCGTGCGCGTAAAGCTAACCAACAGAATTTTAGAAGCTTCCACATCGCATTTCTCGACGAGCCAAGCAACGCGCTTGCAGGCTACCGCAGTCTTCCCGGAACCCGGGCCTGCCTCTACCAGCAAACAGACGTCTTCATCGCCTTCGAACACAATACGTTGTGTTGGATCCCAATCATCGGGAACGATATTTTCTGGGATCTCTCTAATGACATTCATTATTGCCGCCGGCACACGGCCTGCTCCGGCGGATGGAGGAACGGTTGGAGAACGGCTTCCAGCGACCTCGAGCGCTGCTGCGATCCGCTCCTTCAGGCTGCGGGCCATTGCAGTTCTTCTGAATTCAAGTTCATGCGAAATGCGTGTCAGCTCATCCAAATTATCATGGCTCGCTTCGAACAGGCTCACCAATTCAGAGATTCTCTTTTGTGAATAGGGTCTGCTATGCGTGGTGGTTAGGTCTGGCATGATTATTAAGTGTATTTTAACCCAGTCACAATCAATCCCGTTAGGCAATACGGACTACATGCTCGAATGAATGTTCAGGAAGAACTCGGAGACTACATAGACAAAATCGCGGTTTACAACGTATGGTTTCATCGAGGATATGGGTTAAGGGCTAATGTGGGCTGCCAGAATCGGCCAAGCAGCGAAACGAATTCCGTCGCGGATCTGCTCGTCGGACGGACGGCGCAGGGCGTCCAGTAAACGGTGCTCGTTTTCCAATAAGAGTGCGACCGGAACGGTTTCGGCGGGTTTCATACGGATCACAGCGGAGGAAAGAATACGTAACATGAAAGCTTTCTCCTCGGCATCGAGCTGTCGGACGACGCCATCGGCCAGCATGACGAAAAGATGGAGTTCGCAGGCAATCTCGGTGAGTCCTCCCCCATGATCCATGCGGAGCTGCTGTCGGATGAACCCCAGAACACAAAAGCTATCGCCGAAACTCTCCGCCGCGCCTGAGGAGCCACTGCTCCAGCGGAGGTGGGCCGCGCCCGCTGGGATAGCCGGCAAGGCGCACTCGCGCAGCACTTCGCAAACTTGCGTTACATTCAAGCCGAGACGGTTCACTTTCTCTGAACCCGCACCCGTGACAAGGCCGCCTTCGAAATCTTCCGCCAATCCCAGTGACAAGTCCTTGAATTGGACTACCTGCGCGGGAGTCTCACGAAACTCCACGTCATCGCCGAGTTGGACGAAGGTGCCGCGATTGAAGCCACGTGTTTCCTTCGCCCCGCCGTGTTGAATGAGAAAATCACGGATTTGATCCCACCTGGCGATCCCGGGGTTGAGGCTGCGGATCGTCCTCTGGTTCTCCGCAAAACGGTCATGGAACTCCTGCCACTGTTGGAAACCCGAGTCGACCAGCGTGGAAAGTTGCGAAACATCGGCAGCTCCGAGCGGTGTCGTGGGTGCCTGGATGAGAACGGTCTGAAGCTCTTCGGGCGGGATCAAGCACATGACCCGGCTGAAGAGCGCTTCGAAGCGGTCCGCCGCGACCAAGGTGTTGGCGATGTGGTTCAAGCGCTCTCGGGCCACAGCCCACGCATGGGTTTCGCGGCTGCCGCCCACGACGAGCGTATCCACGAGAATCGTGTGACGCGACCCGAAGCGGTGAACACGTCCCACGCGCTGCTCCATCTCCATCGGGTTCCATGGCACATCGAGGTGAACGAGGCGGCGAGCTACTTGAAGATTGAAACCTTCGCCGCCGGCCCTTGAGGAGATTAGAAACTGCGGACCATTGGAGCGGCGAAATGACGAGACAAGTTTCTCACGTTCTGGCTCGGTCTGCCCTCCGATGATGATCGCCGGCCGTTCGCCAGTCTTATCCTCTAACCAAGATGCAAGAGCCATGACCGTCTCAATCGGCTGCGCGAACAGCACAACCTTCTCGACTCCAGCCGGCTCAAGAATATCCCGCCAGAGGGTTTCCCATTTTGGTTGGACAGAGTCACTTACGAGGGCGATGCCCTGCTTCAACAGGCGAGCCAGCACGGCGCGGTCCATCTCCGCCGCGTCTAAGTCATCCATATCTTCGATGTCCTCGACATCCTCCGCATCCTCTTGCCTTCGGATTTCCGCGAGAAGGCGCTGATAGACCGACTCGACGGGTTCTTCTCTAGAACCCGTGCGATAGGGCCGGAGCGAAGCGATCGCCTCACGCAAGGGAGCCTCTTCGATGGTCCAGCCTGCCCTCAGCGCTTGTCGGACCAAATATCCGAGGCCGGCGTGTGTACTTGAGGCCGCCCACTGCAGAGCTTGAGCACACTTCCAGCCCGCAGCGCGCCTCACGTTTTCTGAACCAAAGCTGGAAACAGGGTGGAAGTATGAGTGGATATCCTCCAACCATGCGGCGTGTTTGGGGCCGAGTTCGACAAGCTTCGGCGGATTGACCTGCCTGCGGGGGAACAAAGGATTCCCGTCCCAATCCTTCACATCCTCCTTCGTGCGGAAGATCACCCTGCCGGCAACTGCTGATTCAGGTTCGCCGGGACGCGTCAGAAGTTTCAACAGATTGTTGAAACGGTGCTCGTGCCCTTGATGTGGAGTGCCCGAAAGTAGTAGTAGGTAGCCATCGACAGGTTGTTTCGCAACCAAGTCTCGGACGATTCGATATTTCCGGACAGGATCACCTCCACCTTCGGCCCAATCGCTGAGATGGTGGCATTCGTCCACTATAATAACATCCCACGGCGGCAACTTAAGCAAGCGGTCGAAGTGGGCGGGATGCACTGCACGGTGAATACTAGCAATCACCAGGGCATCGCTTTCGATGCGGGCATCGCTATCCTGCGCTTTCCACTGCCGGAAATTCAACTGCATCCGGCTGAACTCTTGGGCGACATTTGAAACAAGCCGGGCGGGAGCGAAATAGAGAATCCGCAAGCCTGGTTGATTTTCCAGTAGTTCACCAATAAGCAGACCGGCTTCCACCGTCTTTCCGAGCCCCACTTCGTCGC
>JBEDKU010000467.1:0-2883 GCA_041172045.1 Verrucomicrobiota bacterium
GGCCGCAGCTATCAGCTCCGGGTTTCCAGCGACCTCGCCACATGGACGAATGCCGGCGTTTTCAAGGCCGCCGACTGGCCGGCCGGTGAAACCCCGATCATTATCCCAGCAGTGAGCCTGCCGCCGGATTCCCAACAGAAACTGTTTATTCAAGTCGGCCCGTCGCCGTGATCTCAGCGCTTCGCCGCGTCCGCTTCGATCCAGCTCCAGAGGCCTGCGAGGCCATCCGCGACCGCTTTTTTGTTGGCGGATAGATCGCCGCCGGGCGCGTGTTTGCCGAAGAGATAGAACTTGATCTTCGGCTCGGTGCCGGACGGGCGGACGGCGAAGGAGCGGCCGTCTTCGAGATCGACGAAGAGCATTTTTTCCTTCGGCAGCAGGTCGCCTTCCTGGTCGAAAAGATCCTGCTTCGCGAAATCACGGACGCGCAGGACGGCGGAGCCATCGACTTCGGTCGGCGGGTTCTCGGCGTAGGAATTCGCGAGCGCGGCGATTTTTGCCGCGCCGTCCGCGCCTTCCATGACCAGGGATTTGCCGATTTCCAGATAGTAGCCGTATTCGGTGTAAATATCGTCCATCAGCTCCGGCAGCGTCTTGCCGACCGATTTCGCATAGGCGGCGACTTCCGCGAACATCAGCGCGGCTCCGTTCGCGTCCTTGTCGCGGACGGCGTCGGAACCGAGGTAACCGTAACTTTCCTCGCCGCCGAAGACGAAGAAGCGCGAGTATTCGAGACGCAGCGCGCGGGTCTGGGCTTCGGTGAGCGAGCGGTAGTCACCTCGCTTGTCGGCAGGGATGGCGTTTTCGTATTTGCGGAGTTTTCCGGCGATGTACTTGAAACCGGTGAGTGTGTCGACGATGCCGACGCCGAAGCCATCGGCGATGGCGTGCTGGAGTTCGGTGGTGACAAAGGTTTTCACGAGCACCGCGCGGTTGCGGTTCGCGTTGGTGAGCCAGCCGAGCTCGAAGCAGGTTTTCAGGCGATACCAAGCCATCAGCGAGCCGATCTGATTTCCTGTGAGCAGGACCATTTTTCCTGCGGCGTCGCGGACGGCCACGCCCATGCGGTCGGCGTCGGGGTCGGTGCCGATGACGATTTCCGCGCCGGATTGTTCGGCGAGGTCGATGGCCATTTGAAGCGCGGGGCCGTTTTCCGGGTTCGGCGATTCCACGGTCGGGAAGCGGCCGTCCTGGATGTCCTGTTCGGGTACGGTGAGCACTTCGAAACCGAAATCGCGCAGCATCGGCACGTTGATGTGGCCGCCGGTGCCGTGGAGGTTGGTGAAGACGATCTTGGTGGACGCGCCCTCTAGCAGCGACGGCTTGAGAAGCAAAGTCTTGAGGCGGGTGACGTAGAGCGCGTCCATTTCCGCGCCGAGGATGGTGATGGTGCCGCGCTCGGGGGCGTTTTCGTAGCGCTCGCTGGAAATGGCGTTCACCTCCTTGATGATGCCGTCGGCGTGGGCGTCGACGATTTGCGCGCCGTCGTTGAAGTAGGCTTTGAAGCCGTTGTCATGCGCCGGGTTGTGGCTGGCGGTAAGCACGACACCGGCGTCCGCGCGGAGTTCGCGAACGGCGAAGGAGAGCTGCGGCGTTGAGCGCGCGCCTTCAAACAGATAGGCGTCGCAGCCGAGGTCCGCGCAGACCTTGGCGCAGAATTCCGCGAAATCGCGCGAGAAATGGCGCGTGTCGTGGGCGAAGACGAGCACCGCCTTGCGGTCCGGTCCGGCGAATTGCTTGGCGTAGGCGATCAGACCACGGACGGCGCGGCTGAGGTTGTAGAAATTCATTGTCGCAGTGCCCACGCACGGATGCTCGGGGCGGCCGTTCGGTCCGCCGGCTCCCTGCTCGGCCTGGGTGATCACGCGGCCGATCGTCCGCCCGCGCAGGCCGCCGGTGCCGAAGGCGAGGGTCTTGAAAAAGCGGTCATTGAGTTCCTCCCAGGCACCCGCGTCCACCAGTTCCTGAACCGCCAGCGGCGCGATGGCGCTCGTCGTCCCGGCGAGCAGCGCGGTGATGTTGGTTTTTGCGGATTCAAGCAGGCTGCCGTTGGCAACGGCGGCGGTGAGGGATTCGTTGATAGCACTCATATCGAGCCGGATCGTAGGAGAAATCCGAATCATGGCAACCCCGTCCGCGCGTGTTTTTCGCGCCTTCCCGGAGAGATCAGCGGACGTCGCCGAAGGATTTCCTGCCGGAGCCATCGACCAACGCGCGGTAACGAAGCAGGGCTTCGAGGAAATAATAGTCGGCGTAGCAGAGCGGCGTGTCGATCTCCAGCCCTTCCGGGAGGTGGCCGGTGGAGTGCAGCAGGATGAAACCGCCGTTTTTCCCTTCCGCCGCGAGATAGGCCGGAGAGCCGAGCGAGAGCATCTGGGCGCGGGCGAAATCGAGGTATTTCGCGCCTTTTTCCGGTCCCAGCAATTCCGCCAACTCGACCAATCCCGCCGCCGTCACCGCCGCGGTGGACGCGTCGCGCGGCGTCTTGTCACCAGCCGCCGCGCCGAAATCCCAATACGGCACTTTGTCCGACGGAAGGTTCGGGTGGTTCATCACGAAGTCGGCGACGGCGGCGGACTTGGCGAGGTATTCCGGCTTCTTCGTCTCACGCGCCATCATCGCGTAGCCGTAGATCGCCCAGCTCTGGCCGCGGGCCCACGCGGTCCGCACGTCCGCGCCCTGGCCGGCGTGGATCGCGCTGATGCCGCAGGTCTTCGGGTTGTAATCGAGCACATGATAGGCGGAGCCGTCCGGCCGGAAATGATTGGCCAGCGTGGCGTCCGCGTGCTTGAGGGCGATTTCCAGATGCTGCGGATCGCCGCCGTTTTTCGCGGACCAGGTGAGCAGTTCGAGGTTCATCATGTTGTCGATGATGACCGGATA
>JBEDKU010000468.1:0-5982 GCA_041172045.1 Verrucomicrobiota bacterium
GAGGATCAATCGTGAAAGTGGCGTTGGGATTTCCGCCTGAAATCTGAAAAATCAGCGGAGATCCGGCATGGTCCAATTTTGGCGAGAGGGTGCCGATGACGCTGCCGACCGGCGAGTTCTCGGCAATCGTGAACCTGTCCGGCCCGACGGCTCCGGTGATGGACCCGGTGATTTTATACTGCCCGAGCGAGCCGTAGTCGCTATAACCATTCCCAAGGGGATTGCCGCGGCCGGTTCCGTCCACCTGAACCGTGTATTCCCCCGCCGGCAGATTGGTGGAAAGCGTGGCGTTGATGCCCAGGTCTGGATTATTTTCAATGACGAGGGCTCCGGAGGAGTCATGAATTGAAGCGCTGACGTCCAGGTTCGGGCCGGCGGCAACCGCGGAGACCGTCAGCGCGATGATGCCGCCGGTGGTGGTGAAGCGAAAGGCATCGACGTCGGATTGGGTGCCGATGCAGCCCTGCGAGTTGACCGTGTCGTTGGCGAAAATATCCAAGATCGCAGCTGTGGCGTAGGTGTCTCCGGCATCGTCGTAGAGAAGTCCCACATCGCCGTTGGCAGCGATGATCTCGATGTCGTCTTGTTGTTGGTTTGCTGATAGGTATTCCCCGTTCGACCACTGCGAGAGATTTTGATAGTAGCCCGCGCCCATGATCGGGACCCAGCCGACAGGGTCGCTGCCATGGCCGAGGTAGTAGGTTTCTGATGGCGAATACCGACCGTCATGAAACAATCCGAGTGTGTGCCCAACTTCATGGGAGATGATTTCCGCCGCGTATTTCGGGTTGGAATAATAGAAACACCAGCAGGACGTGTCACCACCATCGCCGAACGACCCCACCCACGCGACCCCGCCCGCACCGGGGGCGGCGGTATTGGTCGGAGTGATGATGCAGCGCTGGCGGGAGGTTTCCGGGGCGTTCAGGAAGACTTGAAGGTCGGTGGTGACGTTGAGGTTGAAAGGCGCGAAATCCTCGGCGACCCGGCTCCAGACATCCCTCACGTGGGTGGGGGTCATGCCGGGTGGTGCCGCAGCGTCGAAATCCCCCCAGTCCAGGTGGGGTCCTTTCTCCCCGTCGAAGTCCAGATAGACCACCGCGACGGCACCCGGTCGGCTTTGTAGAGGGATGATTCCGTTTTGATAGGCCGGCGTCGGAATGTCAGTCGGGTGATCCGCCGGAATTTCCTGCGGGGTGTCGGCGCTTTGAGGCGGTAGGGCGAAATTCCTGCAAATCACCTGATCGACCGGCATCGCCGCCAGCACCATCGTCCCTCCCGCTCCGGGCAGCACCCGGAACGCGATCTCCTCAGCGTCCAGCACCACCGCGCCGACGACCGGGCTCTTGGGGGCTCCGGCGGGTTGCATGCGGAAATGAAATCTTCCCCGGCCCGGAGCATCGAGCCGGCCGCTGACACCGACCGCGGATCCCTCCGCGGTGGTTTGGCGGCGTTCGACGACGCCTTCCGCCGTGCGGCCGTCTGGCAGCGTGAAGGAGGTCCGCTCGGGACCGGTGGTTAGTTTTCGAACGAATTCCGGAGTGACTGGGATGCCGCTGGCTGCTTTGGGGGGCTGCGTGGGAGTGGATCGTTGGATTCCCCGCGTCTGGGGATTGTCAGGCTGGGGCGGGAGGCTGTCGGGAAACCGGTCCGTGCGTTCCTCCACCCGACGGATCTGCGGGGTGTCACCGTCTTCCGTGCGGTTGCTTGAAAAGGGCTGCTGCGGCTTCACGGCTAACCAGACTCCCGCAAAAAGCAGGAGCAGGGCCGCAGTGATCGGCAGGCGTTTCATGGGGGAGGAGGGGATGACGTTTCGGGAACGCGCTTATAATCAGACTACAAGGAACCACGTCAACGCTAGAATAGGGGCAAAGCTTGCCAACCACCATTACGCGATGCGGTAGGAATTCCGTTCATACCAAGTGCCATCTCAAGGAAGATCCGGATCCGCCCTCATGCGGAAACGAAGAAACCGGCCCACGCCTTGGCGCGGACCGGTTGGCAATCCAGCTTGATTCGCAGAGCGATCGGTTCAACGGATCGCGCCGTTGAGTCCTGCCGGGAAAAAGAGTCCTTGGGTGGCGTCCACGCCGCCGTAAACGATATTGAGCACCTGGCGGGTGCTGCGGCTGTAAACGATGGAATTTCCATCCGTGGGGACAAGGTTGGCCGCGCCGTTTCGAGTGATTCCCTGGTCCATGTCCTTCGCGCTGTTGTCGAGGGATTGGCGGACGCCGGAAATCTTGTGGACGAGCCTGCGGACCGCCGGGCCCTGGGCGTAGAGCAGGGTTCTCACGATTCCCGCGTGATAGGCTTCCACACCCAGAATGCCGGCCGCGGCTTCGAGGATTCCCTTGTCCGTTAGCAACGGGCTGGCTCCTTTATACGCGGTGACTCCGACGTCTTCGAAAATGAAGGCACCGAGCAGGAAGTTGACTTCGTTTTCAAACGGGTCGAACGAGTCGAGTCCGATCAACCCGCCGAGCGCGTCGAAGCTCTTGTTCAAATTGATCAGCGGGCGGGCGACGATCCCCGCGCCGTTGGCGGCCAGGGCTTCGCGGATGAACCGGACGTGGTTCGTCTCATCAACCGCGATTTCGTTCGCGTAGTCCTCAAAAGCGGGGGTGGAAAATTTCACTCTGGGCTTGTTCTTCACGACCACTTCGCCCGCCCGTTCGCCACCGCTGCCGTCCACGTCGATGCCCGCGGACTCAAGACCTTTGCCCGTGGTGGCGCGGAGGTAGTATTCGGCTTCGAGGTATTCGAGATTGAGGGCGAAGTTGAGGACGGCGACGTCGGTAGCGCTAGGACCCGGGGTTTGGGCCCGGGCGGTGGTGGCGAGTGACGCGAGGCCGGCCGTTCCGGCGGTGGCGAGGCCAATCCTGCGGAGGAAACTCCGGCGGCCGCCGAGGTTGAGAGTGGTCTGTGAGAGTTCTTCGATGAGGTCCGGAGTTTTCATGGTTTATTTGGTTGGTGTTGGTGTCGTGATCGACGCGAACCTGATAATCCGCGAACAGCGGGATGCCCAACGACCTTGGACACCAAATCGGAATAGGGCTATACGCGCCCGTGTTTCCCCGCCTCAGGAGAGGGAGAAAAGCTTCCTGCCGAGCTTGCCGATCTGCGCGGCGACCGTGAGCACTTCCCTGGAGGTTTCGTCGCTCCGGCAGTAGACGCCGAAGGTGAACGCCTCCGGCAGCAGGAATTCGAAGGTCCTGACATGGATCAATCCCTCGCCGCCGTCGGCGAGACGGCTCATCGAATCGCCAGGGGCTAACAATACTCCGAGCCCCGCTGCTGCGGCGGCAGCGGCTGCGTCCTCGGAGGTGAAGGATACCGAGTTGGCGGGCTGCATGCCGTAGGCGTATTCACACCAAGGCTTCAGGCAGGAATCGAAACCGGTGACCACGCCCGAGTCCGGCATCAGCACGCTGGTCCGCAGGATTTCCGGGAAGCTGAAATTCACCGGGTCGAATGGATAGAACGCCGGATTCCACGCCACGGTGATGCCGCGCTCCTTGCGGATGACCGCTTCCTGGATCCCGGCCGACAGGCCTGAGCGGAGAAACCGTCCGGCGATGACGACATCGTATTGGGTGGCCTCCAGCGCGTCACCCCAGTTGACCGGAATGTCACTGATCACCGGCGTGACTCCGGCCGGGTGGGGTGTCCGGATGAGCTCCTGCCGCAGGAAGTTGCCGAACCAGGACCGGTCGACGCCCACCATCACCTTGCGGTCCATCCGGCGGCTGATGTGGCGCATGCCGTCGATGAAAGCGAGATACGCGTCGCAAACCTCGTTGGCGCGTTCGAGAAACTGCGTCCCGGCGGTGGTCAGGCGGGTGCCGGTGCTCGAGCGCTCCAACAGAATCAGCCCGACCTCCGATTCCAGCCGCCCGATCATCAGGCTGACCGCGGGCTGTGAGATTTTCCAACGCCTGCCGGTTTCCGTGAAACTGCCGGTCTGCGCAAGGTGACGGAACACCAGAAGACTTGATAGGTCGATGTCCATGACGCGTCAGGCGAAGGCCGCGACCTTCAGGCGGGGCAACAGCTCGGAGTAGGGATGATGTTTTCTCAAAGCGGCGGAAAATTGGAAACCCGGCCAAGCGGCGGAGGGATCCACATGCCGGACCGTCGTTTCGTGGGTGAAAACGATTTCCCCCTTTGAGGGTCTTGCGTTGTCACCCTCCGGATGAATCCGCCCGCCTTCGGCACCCGCCTCGTGGAAGGCCTGCAGCACGGTTCCGGCCGCCTCGGGTTCGCCGGCTTCGGCGATCCACCATTTTCCCGCAGGGAGATCAGCCGGTTTGGCGGGGCATCCGCCCTGGTATTCGGGACAAATCCGGATGTTCCAGGGAATCGGCCCGAGATTGACAAGGTCGTGCCGGTCCGAGGCGAGGATGCCGACGCCGAAATAGACATCGCACTCCGCGTTCAGCAGCGCGGTGCGGAAACGTTTCGTTTCGATCCGCAGAAAACACGGGCGGAACGTGTCGGTGATCTTCAGTCGTGCGAGGAAGTCCGTGAACAGTCCGCCTTTGAAAAATTCCCCGGCAGCGGCGAACCGCAGGATGCGGCCGGCTTCATGCAGGCTATTCACCCGTTCTTCGAGGCGGCGGAGACCCCGGGAAAGCGGGCTGACCTGACCGAGCAAACCCTGGGCGAACGGCGAGGGCACCAAGGTCTTGTCCGGCCCTTCCTCGAACAACGGACGTCCCACGGCTTTTTCGAAATCATCGCAAACCCGCTTGATATTGGCCCGTGTGCTCCGCAGTTCGATGGCCGCATTCGCATAGGATCTCTCCCGGCAGACCATCGAAAACACCTCAAGCTGGCGGAAAGTGATGCTGGGGAGACCGTGGAAATCGGGGTGGTTGTTCCGCGTGCCTTCGTTCATTCGATCAAGTGTGGAATCTTTACCGGATATTCCACGCTTCAAGCGGATTTTTATCCGATGGTCCGGCAAATCCTCAGGCCGGGAAATTTAGTGAAGGAAGTTCTTGATTCACCTGCGGGAATCCCCAAGGGTCCGCCCGTGCACCGGGGCGTAGCTCAGCCTGGTAGAGCGCCGCGTTTGGGACGCGGATGTCGTCAGTTCGAATCTGGCCGCCCCGACCACTTCCTTTTTAGGGACTTGTGTCGATTCAGGTGCACGTTTTCCGCCGTGGTTTCCGGCGGTTGAATCCTTCAAATTTTAGGCAAGTGCCTCTTGAAAGATCGTTTCCGGCCCTCCAAGGTCCGCCGCGTGATCCCCAATGTCCTCGCCGAACGCTATGCCTCGCCCGCCCTCCAAGCCATCTGGTCCGCCGAGGGCCGCATCGTTTTAGAGCGCGAATTCTGGATCGCCGTGATGAAGGCCCAGCGCGATCTCGGCCTGGACGTCCCGGCTGAAGCGATCGCCGCCTACGAAGCCGTCAAAGACAACGTCGATCCCGCCTCGATCATGGCGCGGGAAAAAATCACCCGTCACGACGTGAAGGCGCGCATCGAGGAATTCAACGACCTCGCCGGCCACGAGCAGGTCCACAAGGGTATGACCTCGCGCGACCTGACGGAAAATGTCGAGCAACTCCAGGTTTACCGCTCGCTGCGGATCATCCGCGACAAGACCGTCGCCACCCTGCGCCGGTTCCGCGAGCGCTCGGAACAATGGAGCGAGCTCGTTCTAACGGCCCGCACCCACAACGTCGCCGCCCAGCCGACTACGCTCGGCAAGCGCATCGCGATGTTCGGCGAGGAGCTGCTCAGCAGCCTGCAAGCGCTCGACGCCGTCATCGCTAACTATTCCGTCCGCGGCCTCAAGGGCGCCGTCGGCACCCAGATGGACCAGCTTTCCTTGTTCGAGGGCGATGCCGGAAAAGTCGCCGAACTGGAAAAACGCATCGTCTCGCACCTCGGCATGCCGGCGGTGTGGACCAACGTCGGCCAGGTCTATCCGCGCTCGCTGGATTTCCGGGTGGTCGCCGCTCTAACAGATCT
>JBEDKU010000469.1:0-4936 GCA_041172045.1 Verrucomicrobiota bacterium
CCCGGATGTCATTTCCAAACTGTTGGAAATCGATTTCCTCCAGATGCAGCGATTCTTTGAGACCCGCTCCGCCGAGGCCCGGCGAGGGACCGCCGCAGAGGATGGGCGCGTAGTAAACGACGACTTCATCGACCAGGCCCGCCTCGAACATCGCGGCGGAAAACACGCCGCCGGCTTCGATCATCACGGTGAGCACACCTTGTTCGCTGGCGAGCTTCCGCAGGATTTCCGCGAGGTCGCCGCGGGGGCGGATCAGGGTGCGCTCCATGGATTCGTCGAGCGACAAGGTTTCCGGGTGGTCGGACACGACGACGCGCCACGGCTGCTGGCGTCCGGATAACAATTCCGGCACGCGGATCGTCAGCGCGGGCTTGTCGCGGCGGACGGTCTCGCCGCTGGTGAGGATGGCGTCGACGGTGGCGCGGAGTTTTTGCACATCGGCACGGGCCAGCGCGCCGGTGAGCCACTGGCCTTCGCCGGGCGGGCGGGTGATGCGGCCGTCGAGGCTCATCGCGGTTTTCCAAATCACCCAGGGCAGGCCGGTTTCGCGGACTTTGAAAAACGGCCGCAGCAATTTCTCCGCTTGCTCGCGGCAGACGCCGGAGACGACTTCGATACCGGCGGCTTGCAGCATGGCATCCGCCCGCCCGGCGTGGGCTGGATTCCGGTCGACGGTGGCGTAAACGACGCGGGCGATCCCGGCGTCGATGAGTCCCTGGGTGCAGGGCGGCGTGCGACCATGGGTGGAACAGGGTTCGAGGGTGACGTAAATGGTCGCACCACGCACGTCCTGGCCAGCGGCGGCGGCCAGAGCTTCGCGCTCGGCGTGCGGTTGGCCGGCGGCGCGGTGCCAGCCGGTTCCCAGCAAGCCGCCGTTTTTGACGATCACGGCACCGACGGGCGGGTTTGGCGCGGTTTTGCCGACGCCTTTGCGCGCCTCGTCCAGCGCGAGATCCATCCAATGGGCGTCCGTCATGCCGGTGGATTGGTGATTTGCACCTGGATGGGCTTGTCGGTGGTCAGGTGCATGTCGCGCTGCGGGAAGGGCACGCCGATGCCACTCTCGGCGAAGCGTTTTTCGACCATCAGGCGCAGGTCGCTGGCCACGACCATGCCATTGGTCGAGCCACCGAGGCGGATCCAGAAATAGAGGCTGAAAATCAGGGAGTTGTCACCGAAGTCCTCGAACACGGCGAAGGGCGCGGGATCCTTAAGCACGAGTCCGTGGCGGTCGGAAACTTCGGTGAGGATCTCCATGACCTTCTGCGGATGACTGCCATACGCGACGCCCACGCGGATGCTGCGGCGCATCTTGTTACTGGTCAGCGTCCAGTTGGTCACCTTGTTCTCGAGGAAGACCGAGTTGGGAATCATGGTTTCCACGTCGTCCGCGCTCTTGATGATCGACGAGCGGGTGTTCACCTCCACCACGGTGCCGATGATGCCGTCCACGTCGAGGATGTCGCCGACACGGATCTTGCGCTCGGCGAGCACGATGATGCCGCTGATGAAATTTTTAATCAGCGTCTGCATGCCGAAGCCCAGACCGATGGCGAGCGCGCCGCCGAAGAAGGCGAAGATGGTCAGGGGAATCTTGAGGAACGACAAGGTGCCGATGGCGAGGAAGATGCCGACGACGATCATCAGCCAGTTCCGCAGCATGCGGGCGTTGGTTTCCGCGAGGTGGCCGCGGGTGACGAGGGTGCCTTGGATGCGGTTGGCGATCTTCGAGGCGATCCAGTAGCCGATGACGAAAAACAACAGCGCCCGCAGCAGCATGCCGAGGGTGACGGGGATGTTCCCGGTGATGGTCTGGCCGTCGACCTCCACGCTGTCCACATAACTGGTCACTTGGAAGGCCCAGATTTTCCGAAGAGTCGCCCAGGTGTTGGTGCCGAAGTTTTTAATGCGGTGGAAAGGCTGCTCTTCGCCGGCTTTCGGGGTGAAATCGGCGACCCAGCGGTCGAGCAGCTTGTGCTGGGCGATGACCGCCTGGGAGAGCCGCTGAAGCATGGCGAGCGTCTCGCTCTTGATCGCGCGTTGCTCATTGAGCAGACTGAAGCGGGGGTCTTCGGAGGTGATGGATGCCGCCCGGGCCTCGAGCTTGCTGAGATCGGCGCTGCCGGCGGAGATGTCGTTGGCGGCGACGTTTTCCCAGGCGACGAGACGGTCTCTCAGTTGCTCGAGTGATTCGAGGGCTTTGGTTTTTTGTTGCTGGTCCGTGGCATCGTAAAACGCCTTGCGGTCCTGATAGGCCTTGTAGCTGATGTTTTCCAACTGGATCAGGCTCTCGCAGCCTTCGGTGAGGGACTGCATGGCCTCGACACGTCCGTCGGCGACCTCCAGCCGGAATTTCGCGAGCTCCAAGCCCTCCGGCGGCGTTCCTTGGGCGGCGGCGGCCACCAATGCGTCGTGCGTGGACTGCGCCTGGTTGCGGGTGGCCAGAGCGGACTTGAGTCGCTTGGAAAGCCCGTCGAGTTCCTTCTGAACGGCCTTTTTCCGGTCTTCCGAAATTTTGCCGATTTTTTCAAGGTCCTCGTTGTTAAAGTGGGAACTGGTCCTGGCGACTTTGATCTTGCGATCGATGAGGGCAAGGTCGGTGGTGGCGGCGTTGATCCGGTCCTTGAGGCTGTCATTGAGGCTCTGCATCAGGCCGGCGCGGGCGGCAAGCACGCGGGACTCGGCGCGGGCGGCCTCCATCCTCCACTTGGCGGCGTCGCGGGTCGCGTCATCGGCATTCTGCATGGCGAAGAGCTTCTCGCTGGTGGTTTCCTCCGCGGTTTTAGCCTCGCCCCGGAGGCTCGTGAGCAGGCGCTCGTAGTTGGCCAACGAGGAGTGGGAGGAAACGAGGTTGGTCTTGATCGCGTCCCGCTCGTTGAGCAGTTCGTCGATCATGAGCACGGAGTAGGGTGGATTCTCGGGAAATCCGGTCCACGCGGCGTCTTCGGCGCGGGAGCTTTCCAGCTCCTTGCGGGCGTCGGCGATGGAGTTGAGGTTCTTGATCGACCGGCCGGCGGTGAGGATCATCTGTTCAAGATCGCGGCGGCGGTCGTCGAGTTCTTCGGGATTGACGCCTTGGGGAAGGCCGGCGGCGGCCCCGGGCGTGTCGAGACGGGCGAGGGTGTCGCGCGCTTCCTGAAGCCATTGCTCCAGGCGTTTGCGGGTGTCCTCGGGCTTTTCGGGCGCGGCGGGCTTGGCAGGTTCCTCCGGGGTGGCAGCCTTTTTGATGGCGTTGATCTGGCCGTGGGATGAGATGGGAACACCCGTGGCGAGGAGGCAAACAACGGCGATCCGGCGGAATGCGCCGGATTTCAAAAAAGGAAACTTCATGGAGAGGATCAATTACTCGGACTTGCCGATCGGCAGCTTGGCTTTTTCCCAAGCGAGGATGCCGCCCTCGACATTGCGGACATCGGTGAATCCGAGTTTGGCAAGGGCTGCGGCGGCCTCGGCACTGCGGCGTCCGCTGCGGCAGTAAACCAGCAGGGGCTTGCCGGGATCGAGTTCTTTCGCCGCACGGGTGGCGAAATCCTTGTCAGTCCACGGAATCAGCACGGCCTTGGCGAGGTGGCCGGTGGCGAATTCCTCCTTGGTCCGGACGTCAAGAATCCGCGCGGCGGGAGTGGCGGCCAGCCAGGCGGCCGCTGCAGCGGGCGTCACGGTGGAGGGTTCCACAGCGGGCGCGGCGATGATGCCCGCGGCGAACATGGCGATTGTGATCACTAGAGTTTTCATGAGGGGAAAATCGCCCCGAACCGTCATTGTATCAAGTGGCAAGAAACTCATTAACAGAAGGGCCTCCAGATGCTCGCCCAAGCCTTCGGATTCCCCTCCGCCCTGTTTCTGATTCGGGAGAGTTCGGACGCCTCGACTGATTATCCGTAAGAAGTCGGCGTTGGCGCGATTTCTTTCCGCAGATCTCTCAGCGCCCACAAGACCGCGTTTGCCGGCGCGGCGGCACCTCTTAGCTTCCTCGCGCCGTCCTTGCGCTTCGCACCGAAACGCCCACGGGCACCCGCGAACGCTTCGTTCACAAACTCCTTGCTCCCGATCACCGCCCCGTCGGTGAAGTAACGCACCCGGCAGCGCAGCATTTTCGCCATTCCCAGATCTTTCAAGACCGTGCCGTTGTCATCGCTTTCCATCATCTCGGCGGTATTCATCGTGCTTTGGCCGAGGCCTTTCATCGCTGGTGATACCTCGGCACTCCCCGACTTCCCGCCCAGAGCGAGTCCCATCAAGCGCCGGTATAACCGCGAGACCTCCGGCCATTTTTCCACCTCGAAACCCACCCCCTGAGCGCAAAAACACGCCCGCACCAGGCCCTCCCGCGCTTTCTTTCCGTTCCCCTTGCTCCCGCCGCCCACCGCTTCTCCATAGCTGCTCCAGCGGTATTCGGCAGGATCTTCCACCATCCCGGCGCGCACCGGATTCAGGTCGATGTAGGCCGCGATGGTTTTCGCCGCCACGCCGTCCTCCACGATCACGCTCTTGAAGGCGTCCTCCCACAGATTTCCACTGCGCCGGTGCGTGCGGTTGAACCAGCGGGTGAAGCGCTGCAGCAGGCCTTCCATGAAGCGGCTCAGGTCATGCATCCGGCGGGTGAAGCGGCCGTGGATTTCCAGCGCCGTCCGGTCCGCCCCCGACTCACGGGCGTCCGAAAGCTCCTTCGCCACCCCGGCCACCACCGCCTCGTTGTAAAGCGCGGAAAGCCGCCGCAGCAGCTCCGCGTCGGAGAGCCCGCCCGCGGGCAAGGGCGGGACCTCCAGCAGGAGATGGATGTGGTTGCACATCAGGCAGTAAGACACCACCCGGCAACCGGTGAAATTCTCATACATCCGCATGAACATGCGGAACCGCTCCTTGTCATCGCCCTGGAACGCGAAGCGCCGGTCCACCACCCGCGAGATGCAGTGATAGAACACCGGCTTTGGCG
>JBEDKU010000470.1:0-4009 GCA_041172045.1 Verrucomicrobiota bacterium
ATCGTGAACTTGGGTGGGAACCAGCGAGGTGTGGGTGACGCCGGCGGTTTCCAGCCAATCGCGGAACAAGCCGGGCTCCCAGCGTTGGCCGAATTCCTGCAATCCACAGCCCGCCGCGTAAGCCCGCGCAGCGACTCCGAAGCCGCCGACGTGGTGGAGCGGCAGGACGAGTCCCCAGCAGGATGCCGGAGTGACGGCTAGATGCCGGTTCACCGCGGCGGCGGAGGCGAGCAGCGCGGGTTTAGAAATGGCGACCGACTTCGGCACGCCGGAGCTGCCGGACGTTTCGAAAAGCACGTGACCGGTGAGTTCCGGGGTCACGGATACCGGTTCATTCCAAAACTCCGGGCTCGTTAGTAAAGACGCGTCCATGGCTGGGCGGCGAGGAGATCGTCGAAGCCGAGGCCGAGACCGTCGGGGACTTTGAATTCCGGCGACCACGGACCGAGGGTTTCGGTGAATTCGTTGGGCTCGAAAAGGTGGTGCGTTTGCAAACCGCACATGCCGACGAGTCCGGGAAACTGCAACTCGAGCCTGGCCGCTTCCCACGCCGCGAAGGCCTGGCCGACGGGGTGGTCCATGTAGCTGGTCATGACGACGCGCTGGTTGTGGCCGATCGCCGCCTCGCCGAGCAGGAACGGCTCGTCGATGGCGGGCTTGATGACCATGACCTGCGCGGCGGCGGAGAGTGGTGCTGCCTCGTGGTCGACGGCGAGTTTGACGCGGGTTTTGCGGCGGAGGTCGTTCCAGGAGGTTTCGGAAAACGGACAGGGATCCTCCACAAAGTCGATGGCGGCGCGGGTCTTCTCGGTGAGGGCTAGCAGGAAATCGGCGGCTTGTTCCGGCGTGAGGGATTCGTTGAAATCCAAGCGCCACTTGAGGGCGGGGAACTCGGTGGCCATCGCTTCGAGGAATTTCGATTCGGCGGCGAGGTCGCGGCCGGATTTGAGTTTGATGGCGGTGAAGCCGGCTTCCACGGCGAGGGTGATTTCCGCGACGTCGGCCTTGGCGAGGGTGGCGTGGCTCACGGGCACCTCCATTTCCTCGAATAGCGAGTTTTCGAAATCCCGGGCGGCCTTGTCATACTCAGCACAGCGGATGGCGCGGCGGACGATGGGCCAGCGGCGTGCACCTGCTAGATCGGCGAGGCATTTTTCCAAGGTCGGATCGCCGAGCTCGGGCCACGGGTGGATGCAGCCGTAGCCGCCGTCGATCTGGATGAGCGCGCCCTCGAAGTCGCGCCTGTTGGAGATGGAATTCATGAAACCGCGCGCCTTGAGGCGGTAGCGGGCGATGAGCGGCTTTTGTTCGATGAGAATCATGGGCGGTTAAAATTCGCAGTGTCCGGGAGTCCGCGCGAAAGGGATGACGTCGCGGATGTTCGACATGCCGGTGACGAACATGAGCATGCGCTCGAAGCCGAGGCCGAAGCCGGCGTGCGGGACACTGCCGTATTTGCGGAGATCGACATACCAGTCGTAAGCTTCCGGATCGAGGCCGTGCTTGGCGAAGTTCTCCAACAGAATGTCCAGCCGTTCCTCGCGCTGGCTGCCGCCGATGATCTCGCCAATGCCGGGCACCAGCACGTCCATGGCGGTGACGGTCTTGCCGTCGTCGTTGAGGCGCATGTAGAACGGTTTGATTTCCTTCGGGTAGTTGAAGACGGTGACCGGCTGTTTGAAATACTCTTCCGTGAGCCAGCGCTCGTGTTCGGACTGGAGGTTGAGGCCGTATTCGACCGGGTATTCGAAGACCTTGCCGCTTTCTAGCAACAGCTCGACCGCCTTGGTGTAGGTGATGCGCTCGAAGGGGCGGCTGGCGACGAACTCGAGCCGTTCGCGAAGTCCCTTGTCCACGAATTTTTCGAAAATCGCCAGGTCGCCCTCGCTGTTTTCCAGCGCCTCGCGGACGAGATATTTCACGAGTGCTTCGGCGAGATCCATGTCGCCTTCCAGATCGCAGAACGCGACTTCCGGCTCGATCATCCAGAACTCGGCGGCGTGGCGGGAGGTGTTGGAATTCTCCGCGCGAAAGGTTGGGCCGAAGGTGTAGATGTTGGAAAGCGCGCAGGCGAAGGTTTCCCCTTCGAGCTGGCCGCTGACGGTGAGGTAGGCGCGCTTGCCGAAGAAGTCCTCCTCGGCTTTCCCGATCTTGTCGTCAGGCAGGGTGGTGACCCGGAACATTTCCCCGGCTCCCTCGCAATCGCTGGCGGTGATGATGGGCGTGTGGACGTAGATGAAATCGCGCTCCTGGAAAAACTTGTGCACGGCGAACGCCATCCGGCTGCGCATGCGGAACACCGCGCCGTAGAGATTCGTGCGCGGACGAAGGTGGGCGATAGAGCGCAAAAATTCCGGGCTGTGGCCTTTTTTCTGGAGCGGATAGTCCTCGGGGACCTCGCCGAGTAATTTCAGCGAGCTGGCCTGCATTTCCCAGGCTTGCCCGGCGGCGGGTGAGGGAATCAATTTCCCGCGGACCTCGATGGAGGCACCGGTGTTCATTTTCGAAATCGCCTCATAGCCGGGGATGCCGGCGTCGGCGACGATCTGGAGATTTCCGAGGCAGGTGCCGTCGTTGAGTTCGAGGAAGGAAAACGCCTTGGAATCCCGGCGGGTGCGCACCCAGCCGGCGACGTGGAGGTCGTCGGTGGGTTCGGAGCGTTTGAGGACGTGCTTGATCAGCGATCGCATGGGCTTGGATAGCCAGTGAACCGGACCTTGTCAAAGCAGGTCCGGCGTTTCGCTGATCGCCCGGGAAATCTTCTTGCCCCGGCGGGACGGGGTGCAAGAGTCATTGGAATCACATCCGTCCCAACCGCCGATTTCATGAAAAACCCGCTGATCGGAGCCGCCTTCTCCCTTTGCCTGATCGCCGGCATGCGCGCTGGAGATGAAACCAGTGCGGCCAGAATCAAGGAGTTGCAGGAACAAGTCGCGACCTTGCAACGCGAAAAAGCCGAACTCGCCGGCGAACTCGCCCGCCTGAAACCCCGCGCGGTGGAACCGGTGAAACCCGCGGGTCTCTTCGATCGAAACGGCAGGATCAACCCCGGAATCTCGAACGCCGTGCTCATCATCGAGGGCGATCAGTCGGTCGGCACCGGCTTCATTGTCTCCGCCGACGGAAAAAAATACCTCTACACCGCGGCCCATGTTTTTTCGGGCAATAGCAGGCTGACCATCAAAAACACCACCGGCTTCACCTTCAAAAAATTCGGGCCGCTGGAAGCCGCCGAGGGCGCGGATTTGATCCGGATGGAAATTCTGGACGAAGTGGAGGACTCTCTCGAAATCGCCGCCGTGGATGGCGCCATCCGAATCAACACCGAGATCGCCGCCCTCGGCAACGGCGGCGGAACCGGCGTGATCGCGGTGGAAAAAGGCAGGATCCTCGGCACCAGCGCCGACTCTCTGGAAGTGAGCGCGGGTATCATCCAGGGCAACAGCGGCGGACCGGTGGTGGAGGTCGAGTCCGGACATGTCGTTGGCTTGGTCACCCACCTAACGAACGAACGCAAGGACCTCTGGTCCGAGGGCACGCGACAGGGCGAGGTCCGCCGTTTCGCCTGCCGGGTGGACAAGACCTGGCAGTGGAAATCCATGAAAGTAGGCACTTTCCTCGCCGACGCCAAGGCGCTGGCTGAGTTCGACGAGCTCACGCGCATCTGTTTTGCCATGGCGCAGCTTGAGCCGTTAGCCAACGGCCTGCGCCTCGACCGGAATGTCGGCGAGGGCGTCACCGCGATCGAAATTCTCGAGCGGAACAAGGAAAACGAACTGGTCCGCACGCTCATCAAAATGAACTCCGATCTGGCCTCGCGGAAGTCCAACTTGAGCGAGACGGAATTAAAGAAAAAGTTCCGCAGCATGATCGGTCAGATCCAATCGCAGGCCATGCGGTCGAGCGCCGCCTTCAAACCGCAGGGTTTCGCGTGGTTTCACCGAAATCAATCCGGCGTTTCCATCCAGGCCCGCAAGGAGTGCCTCAAGGCGCTGAACGAAGATTTGGA